>NZ_QODJ01000044.1:0-53482 GCF_009935965.1 Pseudomonas sp. L13 | reverse complement strand
AGCGTGGTTTAACGGGGCGCCTGAGATCAAGATCAAAAGCAGATCAAGAGCGACTCGCTTCGCATCGTGGTTACCGTCTGCAGTTACAACCCACAAAGTTGTGTAGATACCTATGGCCATCGCAGGCAAGCCTGCTCCCACATGTGGAAGTGTGAATACCTTCAAGTGTGGGAGCTGGCTTGCCTGCGATAGCTATCTGGCAGTCACTGCTGATCGGCCTGATACGCCTCAATCACTTCCTGCGCCGCCCGAAATGCATCAATCGCCGCCGGCACTCCGGCATACACCGCGCAATGCAGCAGCGCTTCGCGAATCTCCTCAACCGTACAGCCGTTATTCAGCGCACCGCGCACATGCCCCTTGAGTTCCTGCGGGCACTTGAGGGCGGTGAGGGCGGCGAGGGTGATCAGGCTGCGGGTCTTGAGTGGCAAACCTTCGCGGTTCCAGACGCTGCCCCACGCGTGCTCATTGACGAAGTCCTGCAGCGGTTGGGTGAACGCCGTGGCATTGCCCAGGGCGCGGTCGACGAACACATCGCCCATGACCTGGCGACGTACTTCAACCCCTGGCTTTTTCTGATCGGTCATTGCGATTCCCTCTGGTGTTGGCGGTGCCAGGCGCGCAGTGAGGTGAATAACAGCAGAGCGCCTAACGCCGGCAGGACGTAATACAGCATCAATTGTTCAAGTTTGTTGGCCAGCGGCATGCCAGTGGTGAAGGCCATGACATGCAGGCCGTAGGCCAGGTACAGCCCCAGCAACACCAGCCCTTCGATGCGCGTTACCCGGTAGCCGGTATAAAACACCGGCAGGCACAGGATGATGGCGCCGAGCATCACCGGTAAATCGAAGTCCAGGGCGTTGGGCGAGACCGACAGCGGCGTCGGCGCCACCAGGGCGGTAAACCCCAGCACGCCGAGCAGGTTGAACAGGTTGCTGCCGATCACGTTGCCCACGGCGATCTCCCGTTCGCCACGCAAGGCGGCGATCAGCGACGTGGCCAGGCACGGCAGCGAGGTGCCGACGCCGATCAGCGTCAGGCCGATGACGCGCTCCGACAGGCCCAGGTCGCCCGCCACGTCCACCGCTGCGCCGAGTAACAAATGCCCGGCCAGCACCAGCACCAGCAAGCCGCCGAGCATCAGCAGCACACTGCTCAGCCATGGCGCCTTGGTCACGGTGTCGAGGGTGCGTGGGCGGCGGGAATGCCGCGTCTGGTAGTGCAATACGCCCAGGTAGGCCAGCAGCGCCACCAGTAGCACGGCGCCATCGAAGGGCGTCAGCATTTCATTGGCGGCCAGGATAAACACCAGCAGGCCGGCGACGATCATCACCGGGATATCCACGCGCACCAGCTGCCGCGAGACTCGCAGTGGAATGATCAGTGCGGACAAGCCCAGGGTCACGAGGATATTGAAGATGCTGCTGCCGATGACGCTGCCCACGGCAATGTCCGTATTGCCAGCCAGCGTGGCCTGCAGGCTCACGGTCATCTGTGGCGCACTGCTGCCGAAGGCGACGATGCTCAAGCCGATGATCAGTGGCCGCACCTTGAGGCTGGCCGCCAGGCGCACCGCAGCGCGCACCAGGATTTCAGCGCCGACGATCAGCAATATCAGGCCGCCCACCAGTTCGAGCAGGCTCCAGGGCGAGAGGGCGTTCAATCCGAAAATGCTCAAGGCTGCCTCGATCAGTTGTTCAAGGCTTGCACGCGAACCCGCGCGGTGCCGCTGCTCAGCATGCGCAGTTGCTCGGCAGCCTTGCGTGAAAGGTCGATCAGGCGGCCACGGGTGTGCGGGCCGCGATCAGTGATACGCACCACGACAGAACGGTTGTTGTCGAGGTTGGTCACCTTGACCTGGGTGCCGAAGGGCAGGCGCCGATGGGCGGCGGTCAAGGCGTTCTGGTTGAAAGGTTCACCGCTGGCAGTTCTCTTGCCATGGTGCTTGGCGCCGTAATAGGACGCGGTGCCGGTTTCGTCGTAGCCGTTGGGGTCGATGAGGCCGCTGGCGCAACCGGCCAGCAGGGAGGACAAGGCCAGTAGACCGAGTAGACGCTTCATTGTCGGGAAGTCCCAGATGTAAATGTGGGAGCTGGCTTGCCTGCGATAGCGTCGGCTCGGTGTAACTGAAACACCGAGGTGCCTGAATCGCAGGCAAGCCAGCTCCCACAAAAGGTCGGGGTGTAGGTGAAACTCCACTCCAACCATTTCACTGCAATCAGCCTTCGAGCTTGCTTTTGAGCAGTTCGTTCACCTGTTGCGGGTTGGCTTTGCCCTTGGAGGCTTTCATCGCCTGGCCGACAAAGAAGCCGAACATCTTGCCGCGCTTGGCTTCGTCTGCCGCGCGGTATTGCTCGACCTGCTCGGCATTGGCCGCGAGCATTTCATCGAGTACGGCCGAGATGGCGCCGCTGTCGGTGACTTGCTTGAGGCCACGCTTCTCGATGATCTCGTCGGCATTGCCTTCACCGGCGGCCATCGCTTCGAACACGGTCTTGGCAATTTTGCCGGAGATGGTGTTGTCCTTGATGCGCAGTAGCATGCCGCCCAGTTGCTCGGCGGTGACCGGCGCTTCATCGATTTCCAGGCCCTGTTTGTTCAACAGGCTGCCCAGCTCGACCATCACCCAGTTGGCCGCCAGCTTGGCGTCGCCGGCAATGCTTACGACTTTTTCGAAGTAGTTGGCTTGCTCACGGCTGGAGGCCAGAACGCTGGCATCGTAGACGGACAGGCCGAACTGCTCCTGGAAACGCTCGCGTTTTTGCTGCGGCAACTCCGGCAGGGTGGCGCGGATATCATTGAGGAACGAGTCCTCCAGCACTACCGGCAACAGGTCCGGGTCGGGGAAGTAACGGTAGTCGTTGGCTTCCTCTTTGCTGCGCATGGCGCGGGTTTCGTCTTTGTTCGGGTCGTACAGGCGCGTTTGCTGGATCACCTTGCCGCCGTCTTCGATCAGCTCGATCTGGCGACGCACTTCGCTGTTGATCGCCTTCTCGATGAAGCGGAAGGAGTTGACGTTCTTGATCTCGCAGCGGGTGCCGAACTCGACCTGGCCCTTGGGACGGATCGATACGTTGCAGTCGCAACGCAGCGAGCCTTCGGCCATGTTGCCGTCGCAGATGCCCAGGTAGCGCACCAGTGCGTGGATGGTCTTGACGTAGGCCACGGCTTCCTTGGCGCTGCGCATGTCCGGCTCGGACACGATTTCCAGCAGCGGCGTGCCGGCACGGTTCAGGTCGATGCCGGTCGCGCCCGGGAATTCTTCGTGCAGGCTTTTGCCTGCGTCTTCTTCCAGGTGCGCACGGGTCACGCCGACGCGCTTGATGGTGCCGTCTTCCAGAGGAATGTCCAGGTGGCCCTTGCCGACAATCGGCAGTTCCATCTGGCTGATCTGATAGCCCTTGGGCAGGTCCGGGTAGAAGTAGTTCTTGCGCGCAAACACGTTGTGCTGGCCGATCTCGGCGTCAATCGCCAGGCCGAACATCACCGCCATGCGCACCGCTTCCTGGTTCAGCACCGGCAGCACGCCGGGCATGCCCAGGTCTACCAGGCTGGCCTGGGTATTGGGCTCAGAGCCGAACGTGGTGGCGCTACCGGAGAAAATCTTCGATTGGGTGGCGAGCTGGGTATGAATCTCCAGCCCGATCACAACTTCCCATTGCATAGTGTTCTCCTCAGAAGCCGGTAGGGGTGCGGGTGTGCCAGTCGGTGTTCAACTGGTACTGGTGCGCCACATTGAGCAGGCGGCCTTCCTGGAAATACGGGGCGAGCAATTGCACGCCCACCGGCAGGCCATCGACGAAACCTGCGGGCATGGACAAGCCCGGCAAGCCCGCGAGGTTGGCGGTGATGGTGTAGAGGTCTTCCAGGTACTCGGCGATCGGGTCGCCGGTCTTGGCGCCGATCTTCCACGCCAGGTTCGGCGCGGTCGGGCCGAGGATCACATCGACTTCTTCAAAGGCGGCCATGAAGTCGTTTTTGATCAGGCGACGGATTTTCTGCGCCTTGAGGTAGTACGCGTCGTAGTAGCCGGCCGACAGGGCGTAGGCGCCGACCATGATCCGGCGTTGCACTTCACTGCCGAAGCCTTCGCCACGGGAGCGTTTGTACAGGTCGGTGAGGTCTTTCGGGTTCTCGCAGCGGTAGCCGAAGCGCACGCCGTCGAAACGCGACAGGTTGGAAGACGCCTCTGCTGGCGCGATCACGTAGTAGGCGGGAATCGCGTGCTGGTTGTTCGGCAGGCTGATTTCCTTGATCACGGCGCCCAGCTTTTCCAGCTCCTTGATGCTGTTTTGCACCAGCTCGGCGATACGCGGGTCGAGGCCGGCGCTGAAGTATTCCTTCGGCACGCCGATGCGCAGGCCCTTGATCGAAGTGTTCAGGCTGGCGCTGTAGTCCGGCACTGGCTCGTCGATGCTGGTGGAGTCCTGTTTATCGAAGCCTGCCATGCCTTGTAACAATATTGCGCAGTCTTCAGCCGTGCGTGCCAGAGGGCCGCCCTGATCGAGACTTGAGGCGTAGGCGATCATGCCCCAGCGGGAAACGCGACCGTAGGTCGGCTTCAGGCCGGTGAGGTTGGTGAACGCAGCTGGCTGGCGGATCGAACCGCCGGTGTCGGTGGCGGTAGCGGCGGGCAGGAAGCGCGCAGCCACGGCCGCAGCCGAGCCACCGGACGAACCGCCCGGTACGTGTTCCAGGTTCCACGGGTTTTTCACCGCGCCGTAGTAGCTCGACTCGTTGGCCGACCCCATGGCGAATTCGTCCATGTTGGTCTTGCCCAGGGTCACGGCCCCGGCAGCGGCCAGCTTGGCGACCACAGTGGCGTCGTAGGGCGCCTTGAAGTTGTCGAGCATCTTCGAGCCGCAGCTGGTGCGAATGCCCTGGGTGCAGAACAGGTCCTTGTGGGCGATCGGTGCGCCAAGCAGCGCGCCGTTCTCACCGTTGGCGCGACGGGCGTCGGCGGCCTTGGCCTGGCTCAGGGCCAGCTCCTCGGTGAGGCTGATGAAGCTGTTGACCTTCGGATCGAGCGCGGCGATACGCGCCAGCAAGGTCTGGGTCAGCTCTTCGCTGGAAAACGATTTGTCGGCGAGACCACGGGCGATCTCGGCCAGAGTCATGTGATGCATGAAAGGCTCTTTCCCTTTAGTCGATGACTTTCGGAACCAGGTACAGGCCGTTTTCGACCGCTGGCGCGATGGACTGGTAGGCCTCGCGATTATTGCGTTCGGTCACGACGTCTGCGCGCAGGCGCTGGCTGGCTTCCAGTGGGTGAGCCAGGGGCTCGATGCCGTCGGTATTCACGGCTTGCATTTGGTCGACCAGCCCGAGAATGCTGTTCAGGGCTGCGGTGGTCTGTGGAAGATCGGCATCATTAAGGCCAAGCGAGGCCAAATGTGCGATTTTTTCCACGTCGGAGCGTTCAAGCGCCATGGGATTCTCCAGTGGAAAACAGAACGGAGGGCGTCCGTGTGTTAGATTGTCGGAACACTACCGCATTTCTACGGTCATAAGGCCGCGATTGTGGGGGTTGGTGCACAGAAAGTCGGCCAATTTAGCACATTGGCGCCTTGCCCAAAATCCCTGTCGTTGTTAGAGTTTGCCGCACTTTTTTACCCACGCGTTGCCTAGGGTCCTTTCCCCATGTTCAAGAAACTGCGTGGCATGTTTTCCAGCGATCTCTCCATTGACCTGGGCACTGCCAACACCCTTATTTACGTGCGCGAGCGCGGTATCGTTCTGAATGAGCCATCGGTTGTGGCCATTCGGACCCATGGTAATCAGAAAAGTGTCGTTGCCGTTGGCACCGAGGCCAAGCGCATGCTCGGCCGTACACCAGGCAATATTGCTGCCATTCGTCCGATGAAGGATGGCGTGATCGCCGATTTCAGCGTCTGCGAAAAGATGCTGCAGTACTTCATCAACAAAGTTCACGAAAACAGTTTTCTGCAGCCCAGCCCTCGCGTGCTGATCTGCGTTCCGTGCAAGTCCACCCAGGTTGAGCGTCGCGCCATCCGTGAATCGGCCCTTGGCGCCGGTGCCCGTGAAGTCTTCCTGATCGAAGAGCCGATGGCCGCTGCGATCGGTGCCGGCCTGCCGGTTGAGGAAGCACGCGGTTCGATGGTGGTGGATATCGGTGGTGGTACTACCGAGATCGCCCTGATTTCCCTGAACGGTGTGGTGTATGCCGAGTCCGTACGCGTGGGTGGCGACCGCTTCGACGAAGCGATCATCACGTATGTGCGTCGTAACTACGGCAGCCTGATCGGCGAATCCACCGCCGAGCGCATCAAGCAGGAAATCGGCACCGCTTACCCAGGCGGTGAGGTGCGCGAAGTCGATGTGCGCGGTCGCAACCTGGCCGAAGGCGTTCCACGTGCTTTCACCCTGAACTCCAATGAAGTGCTGGAGGCTCTGCAAGAGTCCCTGGCCACCATCGTTCAGGCCGTGAAAAGCGCCCTGGAGCAATCGCCGCCGGAGCTGGCTTCCGATATCGCCGAGCGTGGCCTGGTACTGACCGGTGGTGGCGCCTTGCTGCGCGACCTCGACAAGTTGCTGGCCCAGGAAACCGGCCTGCCGGTGATCGTCGCCGAAGACCCGCTGACCTGTGTTGCCCGTGGCGGTGGTCGTGCGCTGGAAATGATGGATAAACACACCATGGACCTGCTCTCCAGCGAATAAGATTGCCTGGATGGTTCATGCTTCGTCGGCAGGCAGCACTTTGCAGTGCTGCCTGTTGGCGTTTATCTTCTTCAATCTGCATCCAGGCCGGTTTGATGCCGTATGAATAAAGAGAACATTTGCCTGGGAGGAGCGGCTTATTAAACCGCTTTTCGCCAAAGGCCCCTCATTGGGTGTGCGCTTATTGGTGCTGACCGTGCTTTCGGTCGCGCTGATGGTGGTCGATGCCCGCTTTGCACTGCTCAAGCCGGTGCGTAGCCAGATGTCGCTGGTGTTGATGCAGACCTACTGGATCACCGACCTGCCGCAACGTCTCTTCCAGGGTGTGTCCAGCCAATTTGGCAGCCGCACCGAACTGGTCGCCGAGAACGAAAAACTCAAGACTGAAAACCTGCTGTTGCAGGGGCGCATGCAGAAGCTGGCGGCCCTCACCGAGCAGAACGTTCGGCTGCGCGAGTTGCTCAATTCTTCCGCACTGGTCAACGAAAAGGTCGAAGTGGCCGAGCTGATCGGCATGGACCCCAACCCCTTTACCCACCGCATCATCATCAACAAGGGTGAGCGCGACGGTGTGGTGCTTGGCCAGCCGGTGCTCGACGCCCGTGGCCTGATGGGCCAGGTGGTCGAGTTGATGCCCTACACCTCGCGGGTGCTGTTGCTGACGGACACGACCCACAGCATTCCGGTACAGGTCAACCGTAACGGCCTGCGCGCAATTGCCAGCGGCACCGGCAACCCGGAACGCCTGGAACTGCGCCATGTGGCCGACACTGCGGACATCAAGGAAGGCGACCTGCTGGTCAGCTCTGGCCTGGGCCAGCGCTTCCCGGCCGGCTATCCGGTGGCGACGGTCAAGGAAGTGATCCACGATTCCGGCCAGCCGTTCGCTATCGTTCGGGCGGTACCGACTGCCGCGCTGAACCGCAGCCGTTACCTGCTGTTGGTGTTCAGCGACAACCGTACCCCGGAAGAGCGTGCCAATGACGCCGCCCAGGCCCAGGAAGCGGAAGACCAGCAGAACGGCACAGCGCCTATCGTGCCGGCCACGGTGCCCAAACCTGCTTTTGTTGGTCCGCCTGCACCCGCGCCAGCGACGTCACCTGCGCCGGCAACGGCAGCACCTGTGGCAACCCCGGCCAAACCTGCGGCGCACAACGCGCGCCCGGCTAAGCCAGCGGCAGCCAAACCCCCGGCCACTACGCCGAGCACCGCTCCGGCCACTACACGGCAGAGGGAGGAATAATGGCCGGTACTCATTCGCGCAATGGCTGGATCGTCTGGCTGACCTTCGCCATCGGCTTGCTGCTCAGCGTCTCGCCGCTGCCGCAGTTCATGGAAATCCTGCGCCCGCTCTGGCTGGCCTTGTTGCTGGCGTTCTGGTCATTGAACCTGCCGCACAAGGTGGGCATGGTCACGGCGATGTGCCTGGGGTTGGCCGAAGATGTGCTGTATGGCACCTTGCTGGGCCAGAACGCGTTGATCCTCACCCTGATCACCTTCTTGGTGCTGTCGCTGCAGCAGCGCTTGCGCATGTTTCCGATGTGGCAGCAATGCCTGGTTATCCTGGTGATCTTCGGCCTGGCGCAGTTGGTGCAACTGTGGCTCAGCGCGTTGACCGGCAATCGCCAGCCGACCCTGGCGCTGGTCTTGCCGGCGCTGGTTAGTGCCTTGTTGTGGCCCTGGATCAGTTTTGGCCTGCGTGGGCTGCGTCGTCGCTATAAAATCAATTGAATGGATTGCGAGGCTCTGCCTGGTTATCGAACCCCACAGGGAGAGGCTGCAATGAATTCGCTTTATCTGGCCTCGGGCTCCCCGCGGCGACGTGAACTGCTGGCCCAGATCGGTGTGCCCTTCACCCTGATCAGCGCCGCTATTGATGAAACGCCCCTGAACGACGAACCTGCCGTTGCCTATGTCGAGCGCCTTGCGCGAGGCAAGGCGACGGCGGGTTTTGTTGCGCTTGGCCACACCTCGGGCATCTGCGTACTAGGGGCCGACACGGCGGTGATCGTGGATGGGCGGATCCTGGGCAAGCCGGTGGACCAGGCCGATGCGCTGGCCATGCTGATGGCCCTTTCCGGTCGTGAGCATGAAGTGCTTACCGCCGTTGCCCTGACCGACGGCCAGCAATGTGAAACCCGATGTGTCAGCAGCCGTGTACGTTTCCGCGAGGTTTCTGTGCAGGAGGCTACCACCTACTGGCACAGTGGCGAACCGCAGGACAAGGCCGGCGGCTATGCTATCCAAGGGCTGGGTTCGGTGTTTGTGGCCGGGCTTAATGGCAGTTATTCCGCCGTGGTGGGCCTGCCCGTCTGCGAAACCGCGCAACTGCTTGCCCAATTCGGCATACCCTGTTGGCAAAACCTTACCGTGTGCTGAACGCCGTATTCCAGCGCCAGCCTTAAGCGACCGGTCACTATTGTGAAAACGCCTGAACGAGACCCAGCCATGAGTGAAGAGATTCTGATCAATATCACGCCGATGGAATCGCGCGTGGCGGTGGTAGAGAACGGTGTTCTGCAAGAAGTGCATGTCGAGCGCACCCAGAAACGCGGAATCGTCGGCAATATCTACAAGGGCAAGGTGGTGCGCGTATTACCGGGCATGCAGGCGGCCTTCGTCGACATCGGCCTGGACCGTGCAGCGTTTATCCATGCCTCGGAAATTTCCCTGCGCGAAGGCCCTGCGGTGGAAAGCATCAGCGCCCTGGTGCACGAGGGCCAGAGCCTGGTGGTGCAAGTCACCAAGGACCCTATCGGTTCCAAGGGCGCCCGCTTGACCACCCAGTTGTCGATTCCCTCGCGCTACCTGGTGTACATGCCGCGCACCGCCCATGTGGGCATTTCCCTGAAGATCGAAGATGAAGCCGAGCGCGAGCGCCTGAAGAAGGTGGTCAGCGACTGCGTCGCCGCCGAGGGCATCAAGGAAGCGGGCGGGTTTATCCTGCGCACCGCCGCAGAAGGTGCTGGCGCGGATGAAATCCTCATGGATATTCGCTACCTGCGGCGCCTGTGGGACCAGATCGACGCACAGATCAAGACCATTGGCGCGCCCAGCGTCATTTATGAAGACCTCGGCCTGGCGTTGCGCACGCTGCGCGACCTGGTCAGCCCGAAGATCGAGAAAATTCGCATCGACTCGCGGGAAACCTTCCAGCGCACCACGCAGTTTGTTGCTGAGTTGATGCCAGAAATCGCCGATCGCCTGGAACACTACCCCGGCGAGCGGCCGATCTTCGACCTGTATGGCGTCGAAGACGAAATCCAGAAAGCCCTGGAACGCAAGGTGCCACTCAAATCCGGCGGCTATCTGGTGGTGGACCCGGCAGAAGCCATGACCACCATCGACGTCAATACCGGTGCATTCGTGGGCCATCGCAACCTTGAAGAGACCATCTTCAAGACCAACCTCGAAGCGGCCACCGCCATCGCTCGTCAACTGCGCCTGCGTAACCTGGGCGGCATCATCATCATCGACTTCATCGACATGGAAGATGAAGAGCACCAGCGCCAGGTGCTGCGTACGCTTGAGAAGCAACTGGAGCGCGATCACGCCAAGACCAACATCATCGGCATCACCGAGTTGGGCCTGGTGCAGATGACCCGCAAGCGCACGCGCGAAAGCCTCGAGCAAGTGCTGTGCGAGCCGTGTAGCAGTTGCCAGGGGCGCGGCAAGTTGAAGACCCCTGAAACGGTTTGCTACGAGATTTTTCGCGAGATCCTGCGCGAGGCACGCGCCTACCAGGCCGAAGGTTATAGAGTACTTGCCAATCAGAAGGTGGTGGATCGCCTGCTGGACGAAGAGTCCGGTAACGTCGCCGAACTGGAAAGTTTTATCGGTCGCACCATTCGCTTCCAGGTCGAAACCATGTATTCACAGGAACAATACGACGTGGTGTTGCTCTGATCCCCAGCTGTGCACTTTCTTCGAGACCGGCAGACCTTGATCTGCCGTCCGCTAACTGTTTTTTGAGGGTCGCCTGACATGGAGCGTCTGATACGCTTTTTTGCCGCTTTGACCCGTTGGGGCCTGGGCCTGTGCGCCTTGTTGCTGGTATTGGCAGCGGTGTACGTGAGCCTGGGGCGCGAACTGACCCCGCTGGTGGCCGAATATCGCGCCGAAGTCGAAGCCAAGGCCCAGGCTGCGCTGGATACGCCGCTGCATATCGGTAGCCTTGAAGGCCGCTGGAGCGGGTTTGCCCCGGTATTGCTGGCCCACGACGTCATGGTCGGCGAGGGCAGCAGTGCCTTGCGCCTGGACCAGGTGGAGGTGGTGCCGGATATGTGGGCCAGCCTGTTGGCCCGCGAAGTGCGCATCGTTCATCTGCAAGTCAGTGGCTTGCAACTGAGCGTCAAGGAAGACCAGGACGGCCGCTGGACCCTGCAAGGCTTGCCGGTACAAGACGATCAGCCGTTGGACCCGCAACAGCTGCTGACGCGCATGCAGATGGTCAAGCGCGTGTCGGTGCTGGACAGCCAGGTCACCTTGCAACCCTTCGATCAGGCCCCGGTGACCGTGACCTACGTGGGCCTGAGCCTGCATACCGGCATGAGCCAGCAGCGCCTGGACGCTCGCCTGACATTGCCCGACGGCCAGCCGTTGGCGGTCAGCCTGCGTAGCCGCATCCGCGCGAGCCAGTGGCAAGACGCTGAGGTCGATGCCTACCTGAGCCTGCCGCAAAGCGACTGGGCCAAGTGGATTCCCGCCAGGCTGACCCAGCAATGGAAGCTGACGCAATTGAAGGCCGGCGGCGAGTTTTGGCTCAGTTGGGCCAAGGGTACGGTGCAAAGCGCGGCGGTACGCCTCAATTCGCCCCAAGTGAAGGGCAGCTACGCCGACCGTAAGCCGGTGCATCTCGAAAACCTGGCCCTGACCGCCTACCTGCAGCGCAGTGACACTGGCCTCAAGGTGCTGTTTGATTCCCTGGCGATGAATATTGGCGAAACCCGTTGGGAGTCGCGCCTGCAATTGCAGCAGAGCCTGGCCACCGACAAGGAACAGGAAGTGTGGAAGTTGCAGGCCGATCGTCTCGACCTCACGCCTATCACACCGCTGCTCAACGCCTTGGCGCCGCTGCCGGAAGGTTTCGCCAAGACCGTCGAACACCTCAAAGCCACCGGCCTGTTACGCAATGTGCTGGTGGACTTCCGACCGCAAGACACCACCGACCGCAAACTCAGTTTTGCCGCCAACCTGGAGCGTGTCGGCTTCGATGCGTACTTCGGCGCGCCGGCCGCACGCAATGTGTCCGGCAGCATCAGTGGCGACCTGGGCCAGGGCGAGTTGCGCATGGACAGCAAGGACTTTTCCTTGCATCTGTATCCGATCTTCGCCAAGCCGTGGCAGTACATCCAGGCCAATGCACGCCTGACCTGGAAACTGGACAAACAAGGCTTCACCTTGATTGCCCCGTACATCAAGGTGCTGGGCGAGGAAGGGAAGGTGGCGGCGGACTTCCTGATTCGCCTGCATTTCGACCACAGCCAGGAAGACTACATGGACCTGCGGGTCGGCATGGTCGATGGCGATGGCCGTTTCACTCCCAAGTACCTACCGGCCGTGTTGAGCCCGGCGCTGGATGAATGGCTGCGCACGGCGATCCTCAAGGGTGCGGTGGACGAAGGCTTCTTCCAGTACCAGGGTTCGCTCAGCCACAATGCACTGCCGGCGTCGCGCAATATCAGCCTGTTCTTCAAGGTGCATGATGCCGAACTGGCCTTCCAGCCCGGCTGGCCTCATGTGAACAAGGTCAATGGGGAAGTGTTCGTCGAGGAGAGCGGTGTACGCATTCTGGCGAGCAAGGGCCAGTTGCTCGACACCCAGGTCAAGGATGTCTACGTCAATATCCCTCACGCCCCAGCGGGCGGGGACAGTCATCTGCTGCTCACGGGCGGGTTCTCCGGCGGTTTGGGCGACGGCCTGAAGATTCTTCAAGAAGCCCCTATCGGCACGGCGTCTACGTTCGCCGGCTGGAAAGGCGAGGGCGACCTGCAAGGTAGCCTGGACTTGGACGTACCGCTGGCCAAAGGCACTGAGCCCAAGATCGTGGTGGACTTCAAGACTGACAAGGCGCGCCTGCAATTGGCGGAACCGCCGCTGGACCTGACCCAGCTCAAGGGTGATTTTCGCTTCGACAGCGCCAAGGGCCTGAGCGGGCAGAAGATTTCGGCCCAGGCGTTCGACCGCCCCATCACGGCGCAGATCTTTGCCGAAGGCAAACCGGGCAATATCAGCACGCGGGTGACTGCCAATGGCCAGGTCACCGTCAAGCGACTTACGGACTGGTTGAAAATCAGCCAGCCGTTGCCGGTCTCCGGCGATATTCCGTACCAGTTGCAAGTGATCCTGGACGGCGCGGACAGCCAGTTGATGGTCAACTCCAACCTCAAGGGTGTCGCGGTGGACCTGCCGGCACCGTTCGGCATGCCCGCCAGCCAGGGGCGTGACAGCACCTTTCGCATGACCTTGCAGGGTGCTGAGCGCCGTTACTGGTTTGATTACGGCGAGTTGGCGAATTTCACTTTTGCCGCGCCGCCGGACAAGTTCAATGATGGCCGCGGCGAACTGTTCCTCGGCGACGGTGATGCCGTGTTGCCCGGTGCCAAGGGCCTGCGCATTCGTGGCGTGTTGTCGGAACTGGATATCGATCCCTGGAAGAAACTCGTGGATCGCTACGCGGGCAATGATCCAGGTGGCAATGCCAAGCAACTGCTCAGTGGCGCTGATTTCAACGTAGGCAAACTGACCGGGTTTGGTACCCAGTTTGACCGGGTCAGCTTGCAGCTTGATCGCAAGCCGGCAGCCTGGGGCCTGCAACTCGATAGCCAGCAAGCCAAGGGCACGGTGAACCTGCCGGACGCCAAAGGCGCGCCGATTGCGGTCAACCTAAAGTATGTGAAATTGCCTGCGGCAGACCCAACCGCGCAGGCGGATGAAAACGCGCCGGACCCGCTGGCCGATATCGACCCCAAGAGCATTCCGGCACTGGATATTGCCGTCGACCAGTTGTTCCAGGGCTCGGACCTGATCGGCGCCTGGTCGCTGAGAATCCGCCCGACCGCCAAGGGCCTGGCTTTCAATAACCTCGACCTTGGCCTCAAGGGCATGTTGCTCAAGGGCGCCGGGGGGTGGGAAGGTGCGCCAGGCGCCAGCAGCAGTTGGTACAAGGGCCGCCTCGATGGCCGTAACATTGCCGACGTGCTCAAGGGGTGGGGGTTTGCGCCCACGGTGACCAGCGAAGACTTCCACCTGGACGTGGATGGCCGCTGGCCGGGTTCGCCGGCTTGGGTGGGGCCCAAGCGGTTTTCCGGCAGCCTGGATGCCGCGTTCCGTAAAGGTCAGTTCGTCGAAGTGGAGGGCGGGGCCCAGGCATTGCGAGTGTTTGGCTTGCTTAACTTCAACTCCATTGGCCGGCGTTTGCGTTTGGACTTTTCCGACTTGTTCGGCAAGGGCTTGAGTTATGACCGGGTCAAAGGCTTGTTGGCCGCCAGTAATGGCGTGTTCGTGACCCGCGAGCCCATCACCATGACCGGGCCCTCCACCAATCTGGAGCTTAACGGCACCCTGGATCTGGTTGCCGATCGCGTCGACGCCAAGCTGCTGGTCACGTTGCCTGTGACCAACAATCTGCCGATTGCGGCGCTGATTGTCGGCGCGCCGGCCATTGGCGGTGCGTTGTTTTTGATCGACAAGCTGATCGGTGACCGGGTTTCGCGCTTTGCCAGTGTGCAATACAAGGTGCAAGGCCCCTGGAAGGATCCGAAAATCACCTTCGACAAGCCATTTGAAAAGCCAAACTGAGAGCCTGTGGAGTAGCATGGCCCCATGCCCTGTATGGAGTGTCGGCCCATGTCCTTTGCGGTAATTCAAATGGTCAGCCAGAGTGACGTGCTGGCCAACCTCGCCCAGGCGCGTCGCCTGCTGGAGCAGGCGGCGGCCGGTGGCGCGAAACTCGCGGTGCTGCCAGAAAATTTTGCCGCCATGGGGCGCCGCGACGTGGCCGACATTGGCCGCGCCGAGGCGTTGGGCCAAGGGCCTGTGCTGCCCTGGTTGAAACAGGCCGCCCGCGACCTCACCTTATGGATAGTGGCCGGCACATTGCCGTTGCCGCCCAAGGACCAGCCCCACGCCAAGCCCAATGCTTGCTCGCTGCTGATCAACGATCAGGGTGAAATCGTCGCTCGCTACGACAAACTCCATCTGTTTGATGTGGACGTGGCGGATGCTCGCGGCCGTTATCGCGAATCTGACGACTATGCTTTCGGTAACCAGGTGGTGGTGGCGGATACGCCGGTGGGCCGTGTGGGGTTGACGGTGTGTTACGACCTGCGTTTCCCCGAGCTGTACAGCGAGTTACGCGCGGCGGGGGCTGAACTGATTACCGCGCCCTCGGCCTTCACGGCGGTGACCGGCGCAGCGCACTGGGATGTGCTTATTCGCGCACGTGCCATCGAAACCCAGTGCTACCTGCTGGCAGCCGCCCAGGGCGGTGTGCACCCAGGCCCACGGGAAACTTTTGGCCACGCAGCGATTGTCGACCCTTGGGGTCGAGTGCTGGCGCAACAGGATCAAGGCGAAGCGGTGTTACTGGCCGAACGCGATAGCAGTGAACAGGCGTCGATACGGGCGCGCATGCCGGTGGCCAATCACCGGCGCTTTTTCTCGCAGGGCGCGCAGCGGCCTGCTTCAGAACGATGAATTTAAGGCCAAACCTATGAGCGAGTTGTTGTCCTCAGTCAGTGATCACCTCCTGGCACCCGGTGGCGTGACCATCGAAAGCCTGCAAACCGTGCTCGGCGATCTGGCCGGACCGGGTATCGATGCGGCTGACCTGTATTTCCAGGGGCAGATTTCCGAGTCCTGGGCGCTGGAAGATGGGATCGTCAAGGAAGGCAGTTTCAACCTTGACCAAGGCGTAGGCGTTCGCGCGCAATCGGGTGAGAAGACCGGCTTTGCCTACAGCAATGCGATCACCCTGGAGGCCCTGGGCCTGGCGGCGCGTGCCGCCCGTTCGATTTCCCGTGCCGGCCAGAATGGCACGGTACAGGCGTTCAGTACCCAGGACGTGGCCCAGTTGTATGCACCGGATAACCCCTTGGAAGTGATCAGCCGTGCGGAAAAGGTCGAGCTGCTCAAGCGTATCGACGCAGCTACCCGTGCCTTGGACCCGCGTATCCAGCAAGTGACCGTGAGCATGGCGGGCGTGTGGGAGCGCATCCTCGTGGCGTCCACCGACGGTGGGTTGGCGGCGGATGTACGGCCGCTGGTGCGTTTCAATGTGAGTGTGATCGTCGAGCAGAACGGGCGCCGCGAGCGCGGTGGCCATGGCGGCGGCGGGCGCACCGACTACCGTTACTTCCTCGCTGACGACCGTGCCATGGGCTATGCCCGTGAAGCGCTGCGCCAAGCATTGGTCAACCTGGAAGCGATACCGGCACCGGCCGGCACCTTGCCGGTGGTGCTGGGCTCGGGTTGGTCTGGGGTGTTGCTCCACGAAGCCGTGGGCCATGGGCTGGAAGGCGATTTCAACCGCAAGGGCAGTTCTGCCTACAGCGGGCGCATGGGCGAAATGGTTGCGTCCAAGCTGTGCACCATTGTCGATGACGGCACCCTGGCCGGCCGCCGTGGTTCGCTGAGTGTCGATGACGAAGGGACGCCGACCGAATGCACCACCCTGATCGAGAACGGCGTGCTCAAGGGCTACATGCAAGACAAACTCAACGCCCGTCTGATGGGCGTGGCGCGTACCGGTAATGGTCGGCGCGAGTCTTACGCGCACCTGCCGATGCCGCGCATGACCAACACCTACATGCTCGGTGGCCAAAGCGATCCGGCGGAAATCATTGCCTCGGTCAAACGCGGTATCTACTGCGCCAACCTCGGCGGCGGCCAGGTGGACATCACCAGCGGCAAGTTCGTGTTCTCCACCAGCGAGGCGTACCTGATCGAAGACGGCAAGATTACTGCGCCGGTCAAAGGGGCGACGCTGATTGGTAATGGGCCGGAAGCCATGAGCAAGGTGTCGATGGTCGGTAACGACCTGTCGCTGGACAGCGGCGTGGGCACGTGCGGCAAGGATGGGCAATCGGTGCCGGTAGGTGTCGGCCAGCCAACCTTGAAAATTGATGCGATCACCGTGGGTGGCACGGGGTCGTAGGAGCGGGAGCTTCGGGTGGCGAAGACCGCCACCCGGGGAAGAGGATCAGCGCAGGCCGCGTTGAGTCTCGTCCAGCTCACGGATGTACTTGAAGATTTTACGGCTGGTGGCTGGCGCCTTGTTATGCGCCAGCTCGTGCTGGGCCTGACGGATCAGGGAGCGCAATTGCTGGCGGTCCGCGTCCGGGTAGTCCAGTACGAATTTCTCCAGCACCGCGTCATCGCCCGAGATCAGGCGGTCACGCCAACGTTCCAGGTTGTGGAAGCGTTCGTTGTACTGGCGAGTGGAGGCATCGGTTTGATCGAGCAAAGTCAGAATGGCGTCAATGTCTTGGTCGCGCATCAGTTTGCCGATAAACGAGATGTGCCGTTTACGCGCAATATTCGCGGTGTGCTTGGGTGCATCGGCCAGGGCCCGACGCATTTCGTCGGTCAGTGGCAGTTTGGCAACCAAATCCTTTTTGAGCGTTGTAAGGCGCTCGCCAAGGTCAACCAGAGCATGCAGCTCACGTTTGACCTGGGTTTTGCTTTTCTCCCCATCGAGGGAGTCGTCGTAAGAATCAACCATGGTGGCAGTCCGCAAAGAAACGCCGCCATGATAACCAGTCGGGGGCCGCTTGTCCGGCCCGGTCGCTCGATGGCCATTACCGAAAGCAGAATTTGAGTGGAGAAAACCATGAGTGCAGCCCAAAGCGTCGGTCCACAAGCGTTACCGGCACTGCAGGAACAAGTCGAGCAGATCCTTGCCGAAGCCAAGCGCCAAGGGGCCAGCGCCTGTGAAGTGGCGGTGTCGCTGGAGCAAGGCTTGTCGACTTCGGTGCGCCAGCGGGAAGTGGAAACGGTCGAATTCAATCGTGACCAAGGGTTTGGCATTACCTTGTACGCGGGCCAGCGAAAAGGCTCGGCCAGCACCTCAGCCAGTGGCCCTGAGGCGATTCGCGAGACCGTCGCCGCGGCACTGGCGATTGCCAAGCACACGTCCGAGGATGAAAGCTCGGGCCTGGCCGACAAAGCGCTGATGGCCAAGGAAGTGCAGGATTTCGACCTGTTCCATGCCTGGGATATTACCCCTGAGCAAGCCATCGAGCTGGCGCTGACCTGCGAAGCGGCAGCCTTCGATGCCGATGCCCGCATCAAGAATGCGGACGGCACCACCTTGAGCACCCATCAGGGCTGCCGCGTCTACGGCAACAGCCATGGCTTTATCGGTGGTTATGCCTCCACGCGTCACAGCCTCAGTTGCGTGATGATTGCCGAAGCCAACGGGCAGATGCAGCGTGATTACTGGTACGACGTAAACCGCCAAGGCGAGTTACTGGCAGACCCTGCAAGCATTGGCCTGCGTGCAGCGCAACGGGCTGCGAGCCGCCTGGGCGCGCGCCCGGTGCCGACCTGCGAAGTGCCTGTGCTGTTTTCTGCAGAGTTGGCCGGTGGTTTATTCGGCAGCTTCCTGGGGGCGATTTCCGGTGGCAACCTGTATCGCAAGTCTTCGTTCCTGGAAGGCGCCATCGGCCAGAAGCTGTTCCCTGAGTGGCTGACCATCGACGAGCGCCCGCATCTGATGCGCGCGATGGGCAGTTCTTCGTTCGACGGCGATGGCTTGGCAACCTATGCCAAGCCGTTTGTCGAGAAGGGTGAGTTGGTGTCCTATGTGTTGGGCACTTATGCCGGTCGCAAGCTGGGCCTGCCAAGCACCGCCAACGCGGGCGGCGTGCATAACCTGTTCGTGACCCATGGCGATGAAGACCAGGCGGCATTGTTGCGGCAGATGGGGCGTGGGTTGTTGGTGACTGAATTGATGGGCCATGGCCTGAACATGGTCACCGGTGACTACTCGCGCGGTGCGGCGGGCTTCTGGGTGGAGAACGGCGAGATTCAGTTCGCCGTCCAGGAAGTGACCATCGCTGGCAATATGCGCGATATGTTCAAGCAGATCGTTGCCGTGGGTAACGACCTGGAACTGCGCAGCAATATCCGTACGGGTTCGGTGCTGATCGAACGCATGACAGTCGCTGGCAGCTAATCCTCCAGCACGTCCTCAAAAGGCGCGCCATCGCAAAGATGGCGCGCCTTTTTTATTGCAGCTCTTTTTGTGGGATCAATGGGCTACCCTTGTTTTGATTCTCAATATCATTTAATAATAAATATCATTACCGAGTGAGTGTGGCTCATGAGTTCTGTCCTGCATGAGGATCCCTATCTGGAAAGCTGGCGCTGGATGAGCCGCCAGATTCGCTGTGGCCTGGATCCCAATGAACCCCGCCTGATCGAGCATTACCTCAACGAAGGTCGGTACCTGGCGTGTTGCACCGCAACCCATCCGTGGACGATCGCTGAAACCTCCTTTCGCTTGTTGATCGACACCGCCAGCGATATCGCCTTGCCCTGGCATTGGCGCTCCCTGTGCCTGGACCAGGCCTGGCGGCCACTGCGCGACCTGGAAAAACTCTCCCACTGTGCCTGCCGCCTCAAGCGCTGGCAGACCTTTGCCTGGCAATTGGCGAGCTGCGAATTACTGCCTTCGATTTCCGTTTCTGACTTGGTGCAAGGATCTAATGATGAGTAACACCCGTATCGAACGCGACAGCATGGGCGAACTGCGTGTCCCGCAAGAAGCTTTGTATGGCGCGCAAACCCAGCGTGCCGTGAATAATTTTCCGATCAGTCATCAAGCCATGCCGGCGCAATTCATCCGCGCCCTGATCCTGGCCAAGACCGCCGCCGCGAGGGTCAACGTCGACCTCAAGCAAATCAGCGAAGGGCAGGGCAAGGCCATTGTCGATGCCGCCCAAGGCCTGCTGGAAGGCGACTACATGCAGCACTTCCCGGTGGATATCTTCCAGACCGGCTCCGGCACCAGCTCCAACATGAACGCCAACGAAGTGATCGCGACCCTTGCCAGCCGTTTGCTCGGCGAGGCGGTCAACCCAAATGACCATGTCAATTGCGGCCAGAGCAGCAACGACATCATCCCCACCACCATCCACGTCAGTGCCGCGTTGGTGCTGCACGAGCAAACACTGCCGGCCCTGCTGCATCTGGTGCAGGTCATCGAGCAAAAAGCCGAGGCGGTTCGCCCGTTCATCAAGACCGGCCGCACGCATTTGATGGACGCCATGCCGGTGCGCATGAGCCAGGTGCTGAACGGCTGGGCGCAGCAGCTCAAGGCCAATATCGGCCACTTGCAGGACTTGCTACCGGCGCTGCAAGCACTGGCCCAGGGCGGCACGGCGGTCGGTACCGGGGTCAATGCGCACCCCGAGTTTGCCGGGCGTTTCAGCCAGCAACTGAGCCTGTTGACCGGGGTGAAGTTCACGCCCGGCAAGAACCTGTTTGCGCTGATTGGCTCCCAGGACACCGCCGTTGCAGTCTCTGGCCAGTTGAAAGCCACGGCGGTGTCACTGATGAAGATCGCCAATGACCTGCGCTGGATGAACTCTGGCCCATTGGCCGGCCTCGGTGAAATCGAGCTGGAGGCGCTGCAGCCGGGCTCGTCGATCATGCCGGGCAAGGTCAACCCGGTAATTCCAGAAGCCACGGCCATGGTGGCCGCCCAGGTGATTGGCAACGACACAGTGATCACCGTGGCCGGCCAATCGGGCAACTTCGAGCTGAATGTGATGTTGCCGATCATTGCCCAGAACCTGCTCAGTAGCCTTGAGTTGCTGGCCAACTCCAGCCGGTTGCTGGCGGACAAGGCCATTGCCAGCTTCAAGGTCAATGAGCCCAAGCTCAAGGAAGCGCTGTCGCGCAATCCCATCCTGGTCACCGCACTTAACCCGATCATCGGCTACCAGAAAGCCGCTGAAATCGCCAAGAAGGCGTATCAGCAAGGCCGCCCGGTGATCGATGTCGCCCTCGAACACACCGACCTGCCTCGCAGCCAACTGGAAGTCCTGCTGGACCCGGAAAAGCTCACGGCTGGCGGCGTGTAATCAACGACCCTGCTTTGGAGGCTCTCCATGGAGCACTGGAAACGCACGATCGAACGGGCCAATCGCTGCTTTATGGCGGGTGAGCTGGTTGACGCTCGCGAGGCCTATCTGCAAGCCCTGGCCTTGGCCCAAGTGTTATTCGAACGCTGGGCAGACGCTGACGAAGCAGTGGCGGCTTGCGTCATTTCCCATCACAACCTGGCGGACCTGCACTTGCGCCTGAACCAGCCTGAGGAAAGCGCGGAATACCTGTGCGCTATCCATCAGCGCCTTTTGCAGACCATGCAGGACCCACGCCTCAGCCCGTCATTGCGCGAGGCCGCGCTGCGCCAGAGCAGCAAGACCTACGTCGAGCTGCTGAATTTCATCAGCGATCACGGCGAATACCCACGCACTCATCGGCTGCTGGGCAATGCTGCGACGCCAACGTCCACGTCCCACTATGGAGCACATTGATATGACCTATACCTTGCCGGCCTTGCCTTACGCCTACGACGCCCTCGAGCCGCATATCGACGCGCAAACCATGGAAATTCACTACACCAAACACCACCAGACCTACATCAATAACCTCAATGCCGCGGTCGAGGGCACTGAGTTCGCCGGCTGGCCGGTGGAGAAGCTGGTCTCCAGCGTCCAAACATTGCCGGAGAAATTACGCGCCGCCGTGGTCAACCAAGGAGGCGGGCATGCGAACCACTCGTTGTTCTGGGCGGTCATGTCACCGACAGGGGGCGGCAAACCCGAGGGTGCGCTGGGCAAGGCCATCGACGAACAACTTGGCGGCTTCGACAGCTTCAAGGAAGCGTTTACCAAGGCGGCGTTGACGCGTTTTGGCAGCGGTTGGGCCTGGCTGAGCGTTACGCCCCAGAAAACGCTGGTGGTGGAAAGCAGCGGCAACCAGGACAGCCCGTTGATGAGCGGCAATACACCCATCCTTGGTCTGGACGTCTGGGAACACGCTTATTACCTGCAATATCAAAACCGACGACCCGAGTACATCAATGCATTTTATAGCGTCATCAACTGGCCGGAAGTTGCCGCGCGTTATCAGGCGGCCCTGGCCTGAAATTCACTCCATAACAAGATCTAAGGCCGACTATGGGCACTCAAACACTGGCGATCGGTAGCGTACGAATGTTTCGTTATGCGTTTGGCACGCTGCTGCTATTGGCAGGTACTGCGTTATGGGTGGCCCATGGGCTGGCCTGGTTGAACCTGGAGCCACGCATCCTGCGCGCGTTGCAGGGCGGAGCGATCTGCGCGCTCGGCACGGCGCTGGGCGCGGTGCCAGTGTTGGTGATTCGGCGCATGCCGATGGCGCTGAGCGATACCCTGCTGGGCTTTGGAGCGGGTGTAATGCTGGCGGCGACTGCTTTCTCCCTGGTCGTGCCGGGTATCGCTGCCGCCGAAAGCCTGGGGCTTTCACCTTGGGGCGCCGGTGGCCTGATCAGCTTCGGCATCATGCTCGGGGCGTTCGGCCTGTACCTTGTGGACCGCAAAGTTTCCGGCGCCAGCCCGGAAATGCTGGTGGGGACACCGGATAAACCGGTTATCCCGCCGCGCATTTGGTTATTCGTGTTTGCCATCATTGCGCACAACATCCCGGAAGGCATGGCTGTGGGTGTTTCGGCGGGCGGAGGCATGGCGGATGCCGATAGTCTCGCCATGGGCATTGCCCTGCAGGATGTCCCTGAAGGGCTGGTGATTGCGTTGGTATTGGCTGGGGCGGGAATGTCGCGGGTCAAGGCCTTCTTGATTGGCGCTGCATCAGGCTTGGTTGAACCGGTATTTGCGGTGCTTTGCGCATGGCTGGTGAGCCTTGCCGAAGTGTTGTTGCCGTTGGGTCTGGCGCTGGCCGCCGGGGCAATGTTGCTGGTGGTGACTCATGAAGTCATCCCCGAGTCGCGCCGCAATGGCCATGAAAAGCTCGCCAGCCTTGGGCTGTGCCTCGGGTTTTGCCTGATGATGGTGATGGATACGGCGCTGGGCTGAGGATGGCTCCCTGTAGGAGCGAGCTTGCTCGCGAAGAACGCAAGAGCACCGCGTTAAACCAGGATGCCCGCGTTATCGTTGACGTTTTTCGCGAGCAAGCTCGCTCCTACAGTAGGGGTTATTCGCCTTCGTCGAAGTAATTGTCGATCAACTTAACCAGTGCGGCCATTGCTTCGTCTTCTTGCTCACCTTCGGTACTCAGATGGATCTTGGTGCCTTTGCCGGCCGCCAACATCATCATCGCCATGATGCTTTTGCCATCGACCATGGACTCTGGCGTGCGCCCTGCACGGATCTGGCAGGGGAACTGCCCGGCCACTCCAACGAATTTAGCCGACGCCCGGGCGTGCAGGCCCAGCTTGTTGATGATTTCAATTTCCCGAGCCGGCATCGCAGTGGTGTTCCTTTCAGCTAAGGTCGCGGTGGCGAACCTGGACGTTCTTGAGGGTTTGTTGCAGCACCTGGCCCAGCCGTTCAGTCAAATAAACCGAGCGGTGGTGGCCACCCGTGCAGCCAATTGCAATGGTGACATAGGCCCGATTGCTGGCGGCAAAGCGCGGCAACCATTTGAGCAGGTAGCTGGAGATGTCCTGGAACATCTCTTCTACGTCTGGTTGCGCGGCCAGATAGTCGACCACAGGCTGATCCAGCCCGGACTGATCGCGTAATTCCGGCTTCCAGTAAGGGTTGGGCAGGCAGCGCACATCGAACACCAGGTCGGCATCGACCGGCATGCCGCGCTTGAAGCCAAACGACTCGACCAGGAACGCCGTACCCGGCTCAGGCTGGTTCAGCAGGCGCAGCTTGATCGCATCGCGCAACTGATACAGGTTCAGGTGGGTGGTGTTGATCTTCAGGTCGGCCAGGTCAATGATCGGCCCCAGCAGCTTGGTCTCGTCCTCGATGGCTTCGGCCAGGGAGCGGTTGGCACTGCTGAGGGGGTGACGTCGACGGGTTTCGGAGAAACGCTTGAGCAGGGTTTCTTCGTCGGCATCCAGGTACAGCACGTCGCAATGAATGTGCTTGGCGCGCACTTCTTCCAACAGTTCCGGGAACCGTGAGAGGTGGCTGGGCAGGTTGCGCGCATCAATCGAGACAGCCACAAGTGGCTGTGCCAATTCGGTATGGATCAATGCACGTTCCGCCAGCTCTGGCAGCAGGCCGGCTGGCAGGTTGTCGATGCAATAGAAGCCGTTGTCCTCAAGCACATTGAGGGCGGTGCTCTTACCCGAGCCGGAGCGACCGCTGACGATGATCAAACGCATGATTACTGCCCGTTTTGTTCATCCAGCACAACTTGGTACAGCGCCTCACTGGTGGGGGCGCTGCGCAGTTTGTCGCGTACATCCTTGCGGTCCAGCATGCTGGCGATCTGCCGGAGCAGTTCCAGGTGCGCATCGGTGGCGGCTTGCGGGACCAGCAGAACGAACAGCAGGTCAACCGGGGCACCGTCGATGGCGTCGAAATCGATGGGTTTCTCCAGGTGCAGCAGTGCGCTGACCGGGGTATCGCAGCCTTCGAGGCGGCAGTGAGGAATGGCGATACCGTTGCCAAAACCGGTCGAGCCGAGTTTTTCACGGGCGATCAACGCTTCGTACACAGCTTGCGTGTCCAATTCGGGCACTTCGCGGCCGATCAGGTTGGCAATTTGTTCGAGGGCGCGCTTTTTACTGCCGCCCGGCACGTTCACAAGGGAACGGCCGGGGGTCAGGATGGTTTCAAGTCGGATCATGGGGGGAGAGTTAACGACCTGTACCTTGCATCAGGTGCAGATTCTTTTCCTTATGCTTTATGAGTTGGCGGTCGAGCTTGTCGTAGAGCGAGTCGATTGCCGCGTACATGTCTTCATGTTCCGCATTGGCGACGAGCTTGGCATTCGGTACGTGCAGGGTGGCCTCGATTTTCTGCTTGAGCTTATCGACCTCCATGATGACCTGCACGTTAGTGATCTTGTCAAAATGCCCCGCAAGCTTGTTCAGCTTGCTCTCGGTGTATTCACGCAGGGGCTTGGTGACTTCCAGCTGGTGTCCACTGATGTTGACTTGCATACAGCTTCTCCTTCGTTGCCAGTGCATAAAGCGGTGGGCAGGAATACCCACCACTGGAACGCTGTGGCCCGCCCGTCACATCAACCGCTTACGCTCGCTGGAAGGCGCGATCCCTAGGGACTCGCGGTACTTGGCGACGGTTCGACGGGCGACCTGAATGCCTTGTGCCTCCAGTAAACCAGCGATCTTGCTGTCACTCAACGGCTTTTTCTGATTTTCCGCGGCAACCAGTTTTTTGATGATCGCGCGGATCGCCGTGGACGAGCATTCGCCGCCTTCGGAGGTGCTGACGTGGCTGGAGAAAAAGTATTTCAGCTCATAAATACCCCGTGGGGTATGCATGAATTTCTGCGTGGTGACCCGGGAAATCGTCGATTCATGCATGCCAACGGCTTCGGCGATGTCGTGCAGCACCAGAGGCTTCATGGCCTCGTCGCCGTATTCCAGGAAACCGCGCTGGTGTTCGACGATCTGGGTAGCGACTTTCATCAGGGTTTCGTTGCGACTTTGCAGGCTCTTGATGAACCACCGCGCTTCCTGCAACTGGTTGCGCATGAAGGTGTTGTCGGCGCTGGTGTCAGCGCGGCGCACAAAGCCTGCGTACTGCGGGTTGACCCGCAGGCGCGGTACCGATTCCTGGTTCAACTCCACCAGCCAGCGCTCGTTGTCTTTACGCACGATGACGTCGGGCACCACGTATTCGGCTTCGCTGGACTCGATCTGCGAGCCCGGACGCGGGTTGAGGCTTTGCACTAGCTCGATGACCTGGCGCAAGTCATCTTCCTTGAGCTTCATGCGGCGCATCAGTTGGCTGTAGTCGCGGCTGCCCAGCAGGTCGATGTAGTCACTGACCAGCCGTTGCGCTTCGGTGAGCCATGGCGTCTTGGCCGGCAGTTGGCGCAGTTGCAGCAACAGGCACTCGCTGAGCGTGCGGGCACCAATGCCGGCGGGCTCGAATTGCTGGATGCGGTGCAGGACGGCTTCGATTTCGTCCAGTTCGATGTCCAGTTCCGGGTCGAAGGCCTCGAGGATCTCGTCGAGGGTTTCGTCCAGGTAGCCCTGGTTGTTGATGCAGTCGATCAGGGTGACCGCGATCAGGCGATCGGTATCGGACATCGGCGCCAGGTTCAGTTGCCATAATAAGTGGCTCTGCAGGCTCTCGCCCACCGACGTACGGGTGGTGAAGTCCCACTCGTCATCATCGTTGCTCGGCAGGCTGCTGGCGCTGGTCTGGTAAACGTCTTCCCACGCAGTGTCCACGGGAAGCTCGTTGGGAATGCGTTCGTTCCAGTCGCCTTCCTCCAGGTTGTCCACCGTCGGGGCGGTTTCCTGATAGGAGGGTTCCTGCACGTCGGGATTGGGTTTTTGCTCGATGTTGTCGGCCAGCGGATCTGCGTTGTCGAAGTCGTCGCCTTCTTCCTGGCGTTCGAGCATCGGATTGGACTCCAGGGCCTCCTGGATTTCCTGTTGCAGGTCCAGGGTCGACAATTGGAGCAGGCGGATGGCCTGTTGCAGCTGCGGTGTCATCGTCAGCTGCTGGCCCATTCTCAGGACTAGCGATGGTTTCATGGCAGGGGCTTAACACCTTATTCGCCGGCGCAATGCGCCATCCACGACAGGGCGCGTGAGCGCCAAACATAAGCAAATTATATGCCTGATCTCGGGGCCTTTGCCTAGAGCGCGGTAACAATAAAAAAACCGAGGTTTCTATTGACTCCCGCGCGCTCAAGGGAAAAGCGCGATACCCCTGTGTTTACAGGCGGAACTCGTGACCCAGGTACACTTCCTTCACCAGCTCGTTAGCCAGGATCGTCTCGGCATCGCCTTCGGCAATCAGCTGACCATCGTTGACGATATAAGCGGTTTCGCAGATATCGAGGGTCTCGCGCACGTTGTGGTCGGTGATCAGCACGCCAATGCCCTTGGCCTTGAGGTGATGGATGATCTGCTTGATGTCACCCACCGAAATCGGGTCGACACCGGCGAAGGGTTCATCCAGCAGGATGAATTTCGGCGCGGTCGCCAGGGCGCGAGCGATTTCCACGCGGCGACGCTCACCACCGGACAAGCTCATGCCGAGGTTGTCGCGAATATGGTTGATGTGGAATTCCTGCAGCAGGCTTTCCAGCTCTTGGCGGCGGCCATCGCGATCAAGTTCCTTGCGGGTCTCGAGGATCGCCATGATGTTGTCGGCTACCGACAGTTTGCGGAAGATCGACGCTTCCTGGGGAAGATAGCCGATACCTGCCCGTGCACGACCGTGCATGGGTTGGTGGCTGACGTCCAGGTCGTCGATCAATACGCGACCCTGGTCTGCCTGGACCAGCCCGACGATCATATAGAAGCAGGTGGTTTTGCCAGCACCGTTGGGGCCGAGCAAACCGACGATCTGGCCGCTGTCGATCGACAGGCTGACGTCGCGTACCACCTGGCGGCTTTTATAGGCCTTGGCCAGATGCTGGGCTTTCAGGGTTGCCATTACTCGGCCTTCTTCTTCGGCTGGATAACCATGTCGATGCGTGGGCGCGGTGCGGTGACCTTGTTGCCGTTGGCGCGACCGGCGTTAGCGATCTGCTTCACGGTGTCATAGGTGATTTTTTCACCTTCCGTGGAGTTACCGTCCGGGCTCAGCACCTTGGCCTGGTCAATCAGTACGATGCGGTTCTGCTGGGCGTGATACTGGATAGTCTTACCGTAGCCCTTCATCGGGCCGGTGTCGGTGGCGGACTGCTTCTGCTCGAAATAAGCCAGGTTGCCCACCGACGTCACCACATCGATATCGCCGGTCTTGGTACGCGTCAGGGTCACCGTGTTGCCGGTAATCTTCATCGAGCCCTGGGTGATGATCACGCCGCCGGTGTAGGTGGCGACACCTTGCTTGTCATCGAGCTGCGCATCGTCAGCCGAAATATGGATCGGTTGCTGGCTATCGTTCGGCAGAGCCCAGGCGCTCACGCTTCCCAGTGCTGCGCCCAGACCGAGCAAAATAGGGAGGGTTTTAACGAGCCTCATACTGTCCTCTTACGTTCGATAGCAGGTGTATCCTGCTTTCTTTCAAATACGCTTTCATTCCCTTGCCAGTCGATACACCGCCAGCGCCGTCGATTCTAACGTCTTGCTCGGTCTGCGCATATTGCTTCTGTGGGAATACGGTCATGCGACTGCTGGTAATGATGGTGTCGCGGTTCTGCGCGTCTGTACGTGCGACGCGTACCGAGTCGATCAGTTCAACTTCGGTGCCGTCCGGGTTGACCTCGCCACGCTTGCTGGTGACGTGCCAGGGAAATTCGGTGCCGCGATACAGGTTCAGGTCCGGATTGGTCAGCAGGCTGACTTCGGAAGCCTTCAAGTGCTCGACCTTGTCCGATGTCATCTCATACTGCACCTTGCCGTCGGGCAGGTACTGAATGCTGTAGGCATTGGTGGCGTAATAGTCGATAAGGCCTTCGTCAACCTGTGCAACAGGCTTGTCGAGAAAGCGCTCCGGGCTGATATTCCAGTAGCCCACCGCCAGGAGCAGCGCGGCGATGACCCCGAATAACAGAAAGTTGCGAATCTTTTTGCTCAGCATATAACGCTCTATAGGTAGGCGGCGTGGGCCGCTTCAAGACTGCCCTGGGCACGCAGGATCAACTCGCAGAACTCGCGGGCGGCACCTTCCCCGCCACGGGCGGTGGTGATGCCATGGGCGTGTTCGCGCACAAACGCTGCGGCATTCGCGACGGCCATGCCCAGGCCTACCCGGCGAATCACCGGCAGGTCTGGCAGGTCGTCGCCCAGATAGGCGACCTGTTCATAGCTTAGGTTGAGTTGGCCAAGAAGCTCGTCCAGTACCACCAGTTTATCCTCGCGGCCCTGATACAGGTGAGGAATACCGAGGTTTTGTGCGCGGCGTTCCACAACCGGTGTTTTTCGACCGCTGATAATTGCGGTTTGCACGCCCGCCGCCATCAGCATCTTGATGCCTTGGCCGTCGAGGGTGTTGAACGTCTTGAATTCGCTGCCGTCTTCGAGGAAGTACAGGCGGCCATCCGTCAGCACGCCGTCAACGTCGAAAATCGCCAGTTTGATGTTCTTACCGCGTTGCATCAGGTCGCTGGTCATTTACATCACTCCTGCGCGCAGCAAATCGCCAAGGTTAAGGGCCCCGATCGGCCGATCATCGTGGTCGACCACTATAAGTGCGCCTATGCGGTGGTCTTCCATGATTTTCAACGCTTCAGCCGCGAGCATTTCGGCGCGGGCGGTCTTGCCGTGAGGGGTCATTACGGCGTCGATGGTGGCGGTATGGATATCAATGGTGCGGTCCAGGGTGCGACGCAGGTCGCCGTCGGTGAATATCCCGGCCAGCCGGCCATCGGTCTCGACAATAGCGGTCATGCCCAAGCCCTTGCGGGTCATTTCCATCAGCGCATCCCGGAGCAGGGTGCCGCGTGGAACGCTCGGCAGTTCTGTGCCGCTGTGCATCACGTTTTCCACTTTCAGCAACAGGCGACGGCCCAGTGCACCACCGGGATGGGAAAATGCGAAGTCTTCAGCGGTAAACCCGCGAGCCTCCAGCAGTGCCACCGCCAGGGCATCGCCCATTACCAGCGCTGCGGTGGTGGAGGAGGTGGGCGCCAGGTTCAGCGGGCAGGCCTCGTGGGCCACGTGCACGTTGAGGTTGACGTCGGCGGCCTTGGCCAGCGTTGACTCAGGGTTGCCTGTGAGGCTGACCATCTGGATGCCCAGGCGCTTGATCAGCGGCAACAGGGTCACGATTTCGTTGGTGGTGCCGGAGTTGGACAGCGCCAAAATCACGTCATCCTTGGTGATCATGCCCATGTCGCCGTGGCTGGCTTCGGCCGGGTGCACGAAAAACGCAGTGGTCCCGGTGCTCGCCAGGGTCGCGGCGATCTTGTTGCCAATGTGGCCGGATTTGCCCATGCCGACCACCACAACGCGGCCCTTGCTGGCCAGAATCATCTCGCAGGCGCGCACGAAATCCGCGTCGATATGCGCCAGCAAGCCTTCTACGGCTTCAAGCTCAAGGCGTATGGTGCGTTGTGCGGATTGAATAAGGTCGCTGGATTGGCTCATGTCTGAAATCGTATAGCCTGACGAAAAGTCGGCGATTATAGCGGTAATGATCGATTCCCTCACGCAAGTTCGTCAGGCTTTGTGCGCGGGATAACTGAAAAGCACCGTCGGTAACATAGCAAGCAACGTTTTTTCCCTGTCTCAAATCTGAACCAGCGCTGTTCCGGCCTTGGGCGCTCTGTACCAGCAGTGATATAGTTCGCCGCCAGTTCGGTCCGCCCAACCCATGTGCCTTATTATTGCGCATCCGTTGAAAACCAAAGTCGCACACATGGTGTCTGAGTGAAAGGCTGCATCCCAAGGAGATTAGATGAGTGCCGATAACGCCTACGCGGTCGAGCTGAAGGGTCTTACCTTCAAGCGCGGGACGCGCAGCATCTTCAATAACGTCGATATTCGCATTCCTCGCGGCAAGGTCACGGGCATCATGGGGCCTTCCGGTTGCGGCAAGACCACCCTGTTGCGCCTGATGGGCATGCAATTGCGCCCCAGTGCCGGGGAAGTGTGGGTCAACGGCCAGAACCTGCCGACGCTGTCGCGCAGCGATCTGTTCGATGCGCGCAAGCACATGGGCGTGCTGTTCCAGAGCGGCGCGCTGTTCACCGACCTCGATGTGTTCGAAAACGTGGCCTTCCCGCTACGGGTGCACACCCAGCTGTCCGACGAGATGATTCGTGACATCGTATTGCTGAAGCTGCAGGCCGTGGGCCTTCGCGGTGCCATCGACCTGATGCCGGACGAGTTGTCCGGCGGCATGAAGCGCCGTGTCGCCCTGGCGCGGGCCATTGCCCTCGACCCACAGATCCTCATGTACGACGAGCCATTCGTGGGCCAGGACCCGATCGCCATGGGCGTATTGGTGCGCCTGATCCGCCTGCTCAACGATGCATTGGGGATCACCAGTATCGTGGTGTCCCACGACCTGGCCGAAACCGCGAGCATTGCCGACTACCTCTATGTAGTCGGTGATGGTCAGGTGCTGGGGCAGGGTACGCCTGAAGAGTTGATGAATGCCGATAACCCGCGCATTCGCCAATTCATGACCGGCAACCCCGATGGCCCGGTGCCTTTTCACTTTCCGGCAGCGGACTACCGCTCAGATCTTCTGGGGAAGCGCTGATGCGCAAGACATCTCTTATCGAGAAGGTTCGCCTTTTCGGTCGCTCGGGCATCGACATCGTCGAAGTGCTGGGGCGTTCGACCATTTTCCTGTTCCACGCCTTGCTGGGGCGCGGCGGCATCGGCGGCGGCTTTGGCCTGCTGGTCAAGCAGTTGCACTCGGTGGGGGTGATGTCCCTGGTGATCATCGTGGTCTCCGGCGTGTTCATCGGCATGGTGCTGGCGCTGCAGGGTTTCAATATCCTCTCCAGCTACGGCTCGGAGCAGGCGGTAGGGCAGATGGTGGCACTGACCCTGTTGCGCGAGCTTGGCCCGGTGGTCACCGCCTTGTTGTTCGCGGGGCGTGCAGGTTCGGCGCTGACTGCTGAAATCGGCAATATGAAGTCCACCGAGCAGCTGTCCAGCCTGGAAATGATCGGCGTGGACCCGCTCAAGTACATTGTTGCCCCGCGCCTGTGGGCCGGCTTCATTTCCCTGCCATTGCTGGCGATGATCTTCAGCGTGGTGGGTATCTGGGGCGGTTCGTGGGTGGCGGTTGACTGGCTGGGGGTCTACGACGGCTCCTACTGGGCCAACATGCAAAACAGCGTGACCTTCACCGGTGACGTGCTCAACGGCATCATAAAGAGCATTGTCTTTGCCTTTGTGGTGACCTGGATTGCCGTATTCCAAGGCTATGACTGCGAGCCCACTTCAGAGGGGATCAGCCGTGCCACTACCAAGACCGTTGTGTACGCCTCGCTGGCGGTACTGGGCCTTGACTTCATTTTGACCGCCTTGATGTTTGGAGATTTCTGATGCAAAACCGCACTGTGGAAATCGGTGTCGGCCTTTTCTTGCTGGCTGGCATCCTGGCTTTACTGTTGTTGGCCCTGCGAGTCAGCGGCCTTTCGGCCAGCCCTACCGCCGATACCTATAAACTTTACGCGTACTTCGACAATATCGCCGGTTTGACGGTCAGATCCAAAGTGACCATGGCCGGTGTCACCATCGGCAAGGTCACGGCAATCGATCTGGATCGCGACAGCTTTACCGGTCGGGTGACGATGCAACTGGACAAGAAGGTAGATAATCTGCCGACTGACTCCACAGCATCTATCCTCACTGCGGGGTTGCTGGGCGAGAAGTACATCGGTGTCAGCGTGGGCGGGGAAACAGCCCTGCTCAAGGATGGTTCGACCATCCACGACACACAGTCGTCGCTGGTGCTTGAAGACCTGATCGGAAAATTTTTGCTCAATACGGTCAATAAAGACGCCAAATGAGGAATCTGTTCATGATCTCTACCTTGCGACGTGGCCTGCTGGTACTGCTTGCAGCATTGCCGATGATGGCCAACGCGGCAGGTTCTGCGCACGATTTGGTGCAGGACACCACCAGCAAAATGCTGGCTGACCTCAAGGCTAACAAAGAACAGTACAAGCAAGACCCTTCCAAGTTCTACAATGCGCTCAACACCATCGTTGGCCCTGTGGTCGATGCTGAAGGCATCTCCAAAAGCATCATGACGGTCAAGTATTCGCGCAAGGCTACGCCTGCGCAAATGCAGACTTTCCAGGAAAACTTCAAGAAGGGTCTGTTCCAGTTCTACGGCAACGCTCTGCTGGAATACAACAACCAGGGCATCGTCGTTGACCCTGCCAAGGAGGAGTCGGGCGACCGTGCCGAGGTCGGGATGAAAGTCTCGGGCAGCAATGGCGCGATCTATCCGGTGTCCTACACCCTGACGAAGATCAACGGCGAGTGGAAACTGCGTAACGTGATCATCAACGGTATCAACATCGGCAAGCTGTTCCGTGACCAGTTCGCCGACGCGATGCAGCGCAATGGCAACGACCTGGACAAGACCATCAATGGTTGGGCCGGTGAAGTGGCCAAGGCCAAGGAAGAAACCGACAAAGCTGCCGGGAAGCCTGCGCAATGACCGAGTCGGCTGTTCGTATCGGCGACGCCGGCGAGCTGTTCCTCAGCGGCGTGCTGGATTACCGCACCGGGCCTGACCTGCGCAAGCAGGGCCAGGCGTTGATCAAGGCCAGCAAGGCGCCGCAGCTGGTGCTCGATTGTTCGGCGGTGACCAAGTCCAGCAGTGTCGGCCTGTCGTTGTTGCTGTGCTTCATGCGTGATGCCGAGGCGGCGAAAAAGCCGGTCAGCATCCGTGCGTTGCCGGAAGACATGCGTGAAATTGCCGAAGTTTCCGGTTTGACCGAGCTGCTGGCGCATCCTTAATACACATTATTAGAAAAGCCCCCCGTCAGAGTCCTGCTACGCGGGGTTCGCAGGCGCGGGGCTTTTTTGTATGATGTGCGACCCGTGCGCACTGGGCGCCGATAGAGGTTGAGCATGCAGGCCCTAGAAGTTAAGAGCTTCCTTGAAGGAAAGCTGCCGGAAACGACTGTAGAAGTTGAAGGCGAAGGCTGCAATTTCCAGCTGAACGTGATTAGCGATGAACTGGCGGCATTGAGCCCGGTCAAGCGTCAGCAGCAGATCTATGCCCATTTGAACCCATGGATCACCGATGGCAGCATCCATGCGGTCACTATGAAATTTTTCAGCCGCGCGGCCTGGGCCGAGCGCACCTGAGCCCCCAAGGCGTCGAGATTCTTATGGATAAATTGATTATTACCGGCGGTGCCCGCCTTGATGGCGAGATCCGCATTTCCGGTGCGAAAAACTCCGCCTTGCCGATTCTGGCAGCGACCCTGCTGTGCGATGGCCCAGTGACTGTGGCCAACCTGCCGCACTTGCACGACATTACCACCATGATCGAGCTGTTCGGTCGCATGGGCATTGAGCCGGTGATCGACGAGAAGCTGGCGGTCGAAATCGACCCGCGCACCATCAAGACTCTGATCGCACCGTACGAACTGGTGAAAACCATGCGTGCGTCGATCCTGGTGCTGGGCCCGATGGTTGCCCGTTTCGGCGAAGCCGAAGTGGCCTTGCCTGGCGGTTGCGCCATTGGTTCGCGTCCGGTCGACCTGCACATCCGTGGCCTTGAGGCCATGGGCGCAGTCATCGACGTCGAAGGCGGCTACATCAAGGCCAAGGCGCCGGAAGGCGGCCTGCGGGGCGCGAACTTCTTCTTTGATACCGTCAGTGTGACCGGTACCGAGAACATCATGATGGCTGCTGCCCTGGCCAACGGTCGCAGCGTGCTGCAGAACGCCGCGCGCGAGCCGGAAGTGGTCGACCTGGCCAACTTCCTCAACGCCATGGGCGCGAAGGTTTCCGGTGCTGGCACCGACACCATCACGATTGATGGCGTAGAGCGTCTGCACACCGCCACTTACAAAGTCATGCCTGACCGCATCGAGACCGGCACCTACCTGGTTGCCGCTGCTGTGACCGGTGGCCGTGTGAAGGTCAAGGACACCGATCCGACCATCCTGGAAGCCGTCCTGGAAAAACTCAAGGAAGCCGGCGCAGAGATCACCACCGGTGAAGACTGGATCGAGCTGAACATGCACGGCAAGCGGCCAAAGGCTGTCAACGTGCGTACCGCTCCGTACCCGGCGTTCCCGACCGACATGCAAGCGCAGTTCATTTCCCTGAACGCAATTGCCGAAGGCACTGGTGCCGTGATCGAGACCATCTTCGAAAACCGCTTCATGCACGTGTATGAACTGCACCGCATGGGCGCCAAGATCCAGGTCGAAGGCAACACTGCCATCGTCACCGGCATCGACAAGCTCAAGGGCGCGCCAGTCATGGCAACCGACCTGCGTGCTTCGGCCAGCCTGGTAATCTCGGCACTGTGCGCCGAAGGCGACACCCTGATCGACCGCATCTACCACATAGACCGTGGTTACGAGTGCATCGAAGAGAAACTGCAGATGCTCGGCGCGAAAATCCGCCGCGTACCGGGCTAGTCCCCGCTGCCCTGTAGGAGCGAGCTTGCTCGCGAAGGCCTCATGTGCACCGCGTTGACTCTGAATAAACGCGTTATCGTTGACGTTCTTCGCGAGCAAGCTCGCTCCTACACACACCGGTTTGTTTCAAGTCGAGGCTGTCATGGCCTCGATCTGTGTCTGGCGCCGTTTGCGACCGGACAGCAATAGCCTGATGAAGGACTGACATTTCCCATGTTGACCATCGCACTGTCCAAGGGCCGCATCCTTGACGACACGTTGCCGCTTCTGGCTGAAGCGGGCATCGTGCCGACCGAGAATCCGGACAAGAGCCGCAAGCTGATCATCCCCACGACCCAGGACGACGTGCGCCTGCTGATCGTGCGGGCTACCGACGTGCCGACCTACGTTGAACATGGCGCCGCCGACCTGGGTGTCGCCGGCAAGGACGTGCTGATGGAATACGGCGGCCAGGGCCTGTACGAGCCTTTGGACCTGCGCATCGCGCTGTGCAAGCTGATGACCGCCGGCCGCGTCGGTGATGTCGAACCCAAGGGCCGCCTGCGGGTCGCCACCAAGTTCGTCAACGTTGCCAAGCGCTACTACGCCGAACAAGGCCGTCAGGTCGATATCATCAAGCTCTACGGCTCCATGGAGCTGGCACCGCTCATCGGCCTGGCCGACAAGATCATCGACGTGGTCGACACCGGCAACACCCTGCGCGCCAACGGTTTGGAGCCCCAGGATTTTATCGCGGACATCAGCTCTCGCCTGATCGTCAACAAAGCATCGATGAAGATGCAGCACGCCCGTATCCAGGCGTTGATCGACACCCTGCGCAAGGCAGTGGAGTCTCGACACCGCGGTTGACTCACCCGCGTAGCTGAAAAGCTACGCCCGTCTATCCGCCTCATAGCCAGAATTCTCAGGTGCCCAAGCGGAAACGACTGCTAGTTTAGGGCGCCTGAGTTTTTGCCAATTCTATTGAGGCCCTCGCTATGACCACGTCCACTGCAATTGCCCGACTCAACGCTGCCGACCCGGATTTCGCCCATCATCTGGATCATCTGCTGAGCTGGGAAAGCGTGTCTGACGACTCGGTCAACCAGCGGGTGCTCGACATCATCAAGGCCGTGCGCGAGCGCGGTGATGCGGCGCTGGTGGACTTCACCCGCCAGTTCGACGGCTTGGACGTAAAGTCCATGGCCGACCTGATCCTGCCGCGTGAACGCCTGGAGCTGGCGCTGACGCGCATTACCGCGCCACAGCGCGAAGCCCTGGAAGTCGCAGCGGCGCGGGTACGCAGCTACCACGAAAAACAGAAGCAGGACTCCTGGAGCTACACCGAGGCCGACGGCACTGTGCTGGGCCAGAAGGTCACGCCACTGGACCGCGCCGGCCTGTACGTGCCGGGTGGAAAAGCTTCGTATCCATCGTCGGTGTTGATGAATGCCATCCCGGCCAAAGTCGCCGGCGTGACCGAAGTGGTCATGGTGGTGCCGACCCCCCGTGGCGAAATCAACGAGCTGGTGCTGGCTGCCGCCTGCATCGCCGGCGTCGACCGCGTGTTCACCATCGGTGGCGCCCAGGCCGTCGCAGCGCTGGCCTATGGCACCGAAAGCGTGCCGAAGGTCGACAAGGTTGTTGGCCCTGGCAACATCTACGTCGCCACCGCCAAGCGCCATGTGTTTGGCCAGGTCGGTATCGACATGATCGCCGGCCCCTCGGAAATCCTCGTGGTCTGTGACGGCCAGACCGACCCGGACTGGATCGCCATGGACCTGTTCTCCCAGGCGGAGCACGATGAAGACGCCCAGGCAATCCTGGTCAGCCCCGATGCCGAGTTCCTCGACAAGGTCGCCGCCAGCATCAATAAGCTGCTGCCGACCATGGAGCGTGCCGAGATTATCGAGAAATCGATCAATGGCCGTGGTGCGCTGATCCTGGTGCGTGACATGGAGCAGGCCATCGAAGTGGCCAATCGCATCGCACCGGAGCACCTGGAGCTGTCCGTAGCGGACCCACAGGCCTGGTTGCCGTCGATCCGTCACGCCGGGGCGATCTTCATGGGCCGCCACACCAGCGAAGCCCTGGGCGACTACTGCGCCGGCCCCAACCACGTGTTGCCGACCTCCGGCACTGCACGTTTCTCGTCGCCGCTGGGGGTGTACGACTTCCAGAAGCGCTCGTCGATTATCTTCTGCTCGCCACAAGGCGCTTCCGAGCTTGGCAAGACCGCCTCGGTGCTGGCCCGTGGTGAATCCCTCAGCGCGCACGCACGCAGCGCTGAATACCGCATCGTCAAGGGAGAGTAAGGCATGAGCAAATTCTGGAGCCCTTTCGTCAAGGACCTGGTGCCTTACGTACCCGGTGAGCAACCGAAGCTGACCAAGCTGGTCAAGCTCAACACCAACGAAAACCCCTACGGCCCGTCGCCCAAGGCGCTGGCGGCAATGCAGGCCGAGTTGAACGACAACTTGCGCCTGTACCCAGACCCCAACAGCGACCTGCTCAAGCAGGCCGTGGCCAAGTATTACGGGATCGACGCCGGCAAGGTGTTCCTGGGCAACGGTTCCGATGAAGTCCTGGCGCACATCTTCCATGGCCTGTTCCAGCACGATCTGCCGCTGCTGTTCCCGGATATCAGCTACAGCTTCTACCCGGTGTACTGCGGCCTGTACGGCATCACGTTCGATGCGGTGCCATTGGACGAGCAGTTCCAGATTCGCGCCGCTGACTACGCCAGGCCCAACGGCGGGATCATCTTCCCCAACCCCAACGCGCCCACCGGCTGCGTACTGGCGCTGGACGCGGTGGAGCAGATCCTCAAGGCCAGCCCGGATTCGGTGGTGGTGGTCGATGAAGCCTATATCGACTTCGGCGGCGAAACTGCCATCAGTCTGGTCGACCGTTACCCGAACCTGCTGGTGACGCAGACCCTGTCCAAATCGCGCTCACTGGCCGGTTTGCGTGTGGGCCTGGCCGTGGGCCATCCAGACCTGATCGAGGCGCTGGAGCGGGTCAAGAACAGCTTCAACTCCTACCCGTTGGATCGGTTGGCGATTGTTGGTGCTGCGGCGGCGTTTGATGACCGTGAATACTTCGAGAAGACCACTCAGTGGGTGATCGACAGCCGCAACCAGGTCGTCGCGCAATTGGAAGCTAAGGGGTTCGAGGTGTTGCCGTCGGCGGCGAACTTCATCTTCGCGCGTCACCCGCGGCATGACGCTGCAGGGCTGGCCGCCAAGTTGCGCGAGCAAGGGGTGATTGTGCGGCACTTCAAGCAGGAGCGGATTGCCCAGTTCCTGCGGATCAGTATCGGGACGCCGGAGCAGAACCAGGCGCTGATCGACGGGCTCGGCGAGCTCTGAAAGACGCTGAAAATCAAATGTGGGAGCTGGCTTGCCTGCGATGACGGTGTAACAGTCGACCTATCTGTCGTTTGATACACCGCTATCGCAGGCAAGCCAGCTCCCACACTGATTTGCGTTTAGTCAGTTACAGCAGCGGCTCATCCGGCTTCTTGTTCTTCCAGCCATCATTGCCCGGCAGCAGCAAGTTCAAGCCAATCGCTACCACCGCACACAGGGCGATGCCCTTGAGGCCGAAATCATCCGGGCCGGTGCCGGTACCGACCAGTACACCGCCAATCCCGAACACCAACGTTACCGACACAATCACCAGGTTGCGCGCCTCGCCCAGGTCGATCTTGTGGCGAATCAGCGTGTTCATCCCCACCGCAGCAATCGAGCCGAACAGCAGGCACAGAATCCCGCCCATCACCGGTACGGGGATGCTCTGCAGCAGCGCGCCGAACTTGCCGATGAACGCCAGGCTGATGGCAAACACTGCCGCCCAGGTCATGATCTTCGGGTTGTAGTTCTTGGTCAGCATCACGGCGCCGGTCACCTCGGCGTAGGTGGTGTTCGGCGGGCCGCCAAACATGCCGGCAGCCGTGGTGGCGATACCGTCACCCAGCAGCGTGCGATGCAGGCCAGGCTTTTTCAGGTAATCGCGGCCGGTCACGCTGCCTACCGCAATCACGCCACCGATATGCTCGATCGCCGGGGCCAGGGCCACCGGGACGATAAACAGGATCGCCTGCCAGTTGAACTCCGGCGCGGTGAAGTGGGGCAGGGCGAACCAGGGTGCAGCGGCGATCTTTGCCGTATCGACCACGCCAAAGTAGAACGACATGGCAAAGCCCACCAGCACGCCGGAGATGATCGGCACCAGGCGGAAGATGCCCTTGCCGAACACCGCCACGATCAAGGTGGTCAGCAGTGCTGGCATCGAGATCAGCATTGCTGTCTGGTAATGAATCAGCTCGCTGCCGTCCCCGGCCTTGCCCATGGCCATATTGGCGGCAATCGGCGCCATGGCCAGGCCGATCGAGATGATCACCGGGCCGATGACCACGGGCGGCAGCAGCCGGTCGATAAAACCGGTGCCCTTGACCTTCACGGCCAGGCCCAGGAACGTATAGACGAAACCCGCCGCCATCACGCCGCCCATGGTCGCCGCCAGGCCGAACTGGCCCTTGGCGAGAATGATCGGGGTGATGAACGCGAAGCTCGATGCCAGAAATACCGGCACCTGCCGCCCTGTCACCACCTGGAACAGCAACGTGCCCAAGCCTGCGGTAAACAGCGCGACGTTTGGATCAAGACCTGTGATCAGCGGCATCAACACCAACGCGCCAAATGCTACGAAGAGCATTTGTGCGCCAGACAGGATCTGGCGCCAAAGCGGGTCGTTGAATTCATCCTGCATGCTCACGCGTCCTTCTGCTTGGTGCCGAAGATCTTGTCACCGGCATCGCCAAGGCCCGGGATGATGTAGCCGTGTTCGTTCAGGCGCTCATCGATGGACGCGGTGTAGATCTGCACGTCCGGATGGGCTTTTTCGACGGCGGCGATGCCTTCGGGCGCAGCCACCAGCACCATGGCGCGGATGTCCCGGCAACCGGCTTTTTTCAGCAGGTCGATGGTGGCAACCATGGAACTGCCGGTGGCGAGCATCGGGTCGATGATCATGGCCAGGCGTTCGTTGATTTCCGGGACGAGTTTTTCCAGGTAGGTGTGGGCCTGCAGTGTTTCTTCATTGCGGGCCACGCCCACGGCGCTGACCTTGGCGCCCGGAATCAGGCTGAGTACACCTTCAAGCATGCCGATACCGGCACGCAGGATCGGCACCACGGTAATTTTCTTACCGGCGATTTTCTCCACCTGTACGGGACCGGCCCAACCGGGGATCTCGTAGGTTTCCAGGGGCAAATCCTTGGTGGCTTCGTAAGTGAGCAATGCTCCGACTTCCTGAGCAAGCTCACGGAAGTTCTTCGTGCTAATGTCGGCACGGCGCATAAGGCCGAGTTTGTGTCGGATCAGCGGGTGGCGGATCTCGCGAGTGGGCATAGGAAAGGCTCCGGCGGCGGGCAAAAAAACCGGCCTAGATTAATCTATCCGAGGGTGTTGTCCTATAGACATCAAGTACGTTAGTCCATAAAGGCTTGATTGGAGCGCACGAGAAGCGTACCTTCGCCCGCTTTTCTTGCCACAGCACCCCCTTGGAGAGCGCCATGTCTGCTGATCTCGAGCATATCCGTCAAATCATGCACGAGGCTGACTGCCTGTACACCGAAGCGCAAGTCGAAGCAGCGATCGCCAAGGTCGGCGCGCACATCACCCGCGAAATGGCCGACACCAACCCGGTGGTCTTCTGCGTGATGAACGGTGGCCTGATCTTCGCCGGCAAATTGCTCACTCACCTGCAGTTCCCACTGGAAGCCTCTTACCTGCACGCCACCCGCTATCGCAATGAGACCAGCGGCGGCGACTTGTTCTGGAAGGCCAAGCCGGAAGTGTCGTTCATCGACCGTGACGTGCTGATCATCGATGACATTCTCGATGAAGGTCACACCCTGGGTGCGATCATCGACTTCTGCAAACATGCCGGCGCACGCAAAGTGCACACCGCTGTGCTGATCGACAAAGACCACGACCGCAAGGCTCGCCCAGAGCTGAAAGCCGATTTTGTCGGGCTGCCGTGCGTCGACCGTTATATCTTCGGGTATGGCATGGACTACAAGGGCTACTGGCGTAACGCCAATGGCATCTACGCCGTTAAAGGAATGTAATCGATGGCCCGCTTTCTTGATCAGACGCTGTTTGCCGAGTTGGCCGAGAAAGCGGCCGCCAATCCCCGTGGCCGTCAAAACGTTAACTTCCATGAGATGCAAGAGCCTTGTCATCGCATGGCGGTCGGTTTGCAGCCCAGCACCTATGTGCAGCCTCACCGCCACCTGAGCGCCGACAAGGCGGAGACCTTGCTGGTGCTCAAAGGGCGCCTGGGTATCCTGATTTTCAGTGAGACAGGTGAGGTGCTGAGCACACGTGTATTGCAAGCGGGCGGAGAGTGCCAGGGCGTCGACCTGTCGCCGGGCGTGTTCCATGGCCTGGTAGTGCTTGAACCGGACAGCATCATGTTTGAGTGCAAGGCTGGCCCTTACCGCGCTGTCGGTGAAGGTGAGCTGGCCGACTGGGCACCCCGCGAAGGCGAAGAAGGGATGGCGGAGTATCACCGCTGGATGCTTGCTCAGTTCGACTGAACACTGAAATCGTAGGAGCGAGCTTGCTCGCGAAAAACGTCAACGATAACGCGTGCTTCCTGAATAAACGCGGCGCGTTTGAGTTTTTCGCGATCAAGCTCGCTCCTACAGGTATTAAGGCCGGCCCCCTCCCACATCCGGCGTCGCGCAGGTAGACTTCAAGCCCCGTGTAAATGTCTGCAGGCTGGAGTCGGTAATGCGTAAAGATAAGAAACAGGTGATTGGCGACGAAATCGGTGACGACCAGATCAAGTTGTTCCTGGACTTCGAGCCGGTTGATGCGACGTCGCCGTCCCTGCACAAACTGATCAAGGCCTATCGCGGCCTGCGTATCGACGACTTTGAGCGGTTCTTGGGGTTCTTCAAGGCAGCAGGCCTGGACCTGGACGGCAAGGACGAGCATGGCCAGACCTTCGTCGACCTGATCAAGGACCAGCGCAACGCCGCCGAATACATTGAGCTGATCGACAACGCCCGCCGCTGATTATCCGAGCTACAAAAAAACGCCCCGGCCTCATGAGAGTCCGGGGCGTTTTGCTTTTACCTGTAGGAGCGAGCTTGCTCGCGAAGAACCTGAGAGCGCTGCGTTAATCCACTTGCGCTGCGTTATCGTTGACGTTTTTCGCGAGCGAGCTCGCTCCTACAGGGGCCACCAGCTCCAGGCTGATGTTGTTCTGCGTGTTGATCTTGCGATACAGCTCGGCGTCCGTCTCCAGCACTTTCTCGCGCGCCGGGAAGATCTCATGCAGCTTGGTAGCCCATTCACCGGCAGCTTTCTGCGGGAAGCAACGCTCGATCAACTCCAGCATGATCGAGACGGTGACCGAAGCGCCTGGAGACGCGCCCAGCAGCGCCGCAAGCGAGCCGTCCTTGGCCGCGACCAGTTCGGTACCGAATTGCAGCACACCGCCTTTCTTCGGGTCTTTCTTGATGATCTGTACGCGCTGGCCGGCCACTTCCAGGCGCCAGTCTTCGGCTTTCGCCTCGGGGTAGAAGCGACGCAGGGATTCCAGGCGCTGTTCCATGGACTGGCGCACTTCGCTGACCAGGTACTTGGTCAGGTCCATGTTGTCGCGGGCGACGGCCAGCATCGGGCCTATGTTGCCGGCGCGAATCGACATCGGCAGGTCAAGGAACGAGCCGTGCTTGAGGAACTTGGTGGTGAAGCCGGCGTATGGCCCGAACAGCAGGGATTTCTTGCCATCCACTACGCGGGTGTCCAGGTGCGGCACGGACATCGGTGGCGAGCCCACGGCAGCCTGGCTGTAGACCTTGGCCTGGTGGTGCTTGACCACTTCCGGGTTGTCGCAACGCAGCCACTGGCCGCTCACCGGGAAGCCGCCGAAGCCTTTGCTCTCTTCGATGCCCGAGGCCTGCAGCAACGGCAGCGCCGCACCGCCAGCGCCGAGGAATACGAACTTGGCATCCACGTCGCGGCTGTTGCCGCTGTTGACGTCCTTGATGCTCACGGTCCAGCCCGCGCCGTTGCGCTTGAGGCCGGTCACGCGCTTGCAGTACTTGACCTGGGCGTCCGGCGAGCTGGTCAGGTGGCTGAGCAGTTGGTTGGTCAGGGCGCCAAAGTTGACGTCGGTGCCGTTCATCACGCGGGTGGCGGCAATTTTTTCGTCGAGCGGGCGGCCGGGCATCATCAGCGGCATCCACTCAGCCATTTCACTGCGGTCTTCGGTGTAGTGCATGTCCGAAAACGCGTGGTGCTGGCTGAGGGTTTCAAAGCGCTTCTTGAGGAAAGACACGCCTTTGTCGCCCTGCACGAAGCTCAGGTGCGGCACCGGGCTGATGAACGACTTGGACGAGCCAAAGGTGCCCTTCTTGGTCAGGTAAGCCCAGAACTGCTTCGACACCTCGAACTGGGTGTTGATGTGCACGGCTTTCTTGATGTCGATGGAGCCATCGGCGGCCTGCGGCGTGTAGTTCAGCTCACACAGCCCTGCGTGGCCGGTACCGGCGTTGTTCCACGGGTTGGAACTCTCCGCGGCACCCGAATCCATCAGCTCAACGACTTCCAGCGTGAGGCCGGGGTCGAGCTCTTTGAGCAGTACGGCCAGGGTGGCACTCATGATGCCGGCCCCTACCAGTACTACGTCGACTGCTTCGTTATGCGCCATTTAACGCGTCTCCAAAATCTGCAGCACCAAATTGTCGGCATGGCTGCCAGGAGTGACGGGGCGGTTCACGTGTTGCCCCAGGTTACCCATGGCCAGGATCGCCATGTCCGATTCGCAATTCTTTGCAACTTCAGCACACGCTTCCTGCCGGGCTAATCTGCCTATGAACGCATTCATGGGCGCCTGTGGCAATTCGACTTATGGTCAAAGCGTGCGATTCGTGCAACCAATCCGTAGCGGACAGGCTCAAGCTCCGGTTTTTGAGGCGTGCTCGGTCCTGTGTAATTGGGCTGTTCCAGACGCTGATGGTGCTTGTACAAACGCCAAACTATTCATTTGCTCGCCACACTCTTGTGAAGTTGTGAAAACCCGTTTTTTCACGCTCTTTTGAAGACGTGAACCTCAAAAAAGGGCTGCCCCAGCCTGGCACCTGGCCCGCAAACCTCTGCCGACACGCGGCAAAACGGGCAAACAACTCAAGTGGCCGAGCGCAATGGCAGCTCTGGCAGATTCGATAAAAGACGGGGTGGTTTGCAAAGGAAACAGCAAGCACGCCAGCTTCACTCGATCTGTGTGGGCGGCTCTCTGTGGGCGATTTTGGGGGCTAATGCCTGGGCATTAACGATGCTGCGAGGCCCGATCAGGAGACGTCCTTATAATCGGGGGGAGATTGTAGCGAAGAACGCCAGGGAAATGGGCGTGTTTTATGACTTTTATTAGGGCGTCGGTCAGGAGGCCAACGCTTGCCGGTGCCGTGGGCGAAAAACCTGCGGGCTGACCCGGGCGCTGGCCGGCAGTGGGCGGTGCATCCAGCCCAGGTGAGTCTCAGTCACTTCCACCCAGCCTTCACCGACGGGCGGCAGGCTGCACTGCTTGAAGGCCAGGCAATGACCGTGGGCGTCGAGCAGGGCAAAGTGGCGGTGACGGGCGTGCGACATGAACAGGGTCTTGAGAAGGCGCATGGCTGTGTACCTAGTGTGTTACATGCTTGAAGGTTGCCAGTGTGGCATGACACTGGGGTGACGAATTTATGCGAATTTGTAATTTGCACAGCGGCTTCAGCCGCCGTTCAGGATCGCTGGTGAGTGGCGCGCGTGCACCGTTATACTGGCGACCTGTCTGCACCTAGTCCTGGAGAAATGCGATGTTGCAACGCCTGTTGTTCGGTTTGATCACTGTGACCAGTTTGACCCTTGTCGGCTGCGCCAACAGCCCGCAACAACTCAGCCCGCAACCTAAAGTCACTGCGCCGTTGGCTGCGGTAGGCCACGGCCAGCCGGTGTCGGTGCGCGTGGTCGACGGTCGTCCGTCGCCAACCCTGGGCTCGCGTGGCGGCCTGTATCCGGAGACCGCACTGATTTCGGTGACCGGCCAGGATGTGCTGCCCAAGTTGCAGGCCCAGGCTGAAGCCGCCGTGCGCTTGTTGGGCTTTACGCCGACCAACTCGCCAGGCGTGCCGCAACTGACCGTGACCCTGGCCGAGCTGAAATACCAGTCGCCCAAAGACGGCCTGTATGTGACCGAGGCTTCAATCGGCGCCACCTTCAAGTCTGACGTCAGCGCCGGTACCCGCCGCTACAGTGGCCGCTACGCCGCCTCGCTCAACCAGCGTTTCGGCATGTCGCCCAACCAGGAAACCAACACCAAGCTGGTCAGCGACGTGCTCAGCGATGCCTTGACCCGCCTGTTCAAGGACCCAAGCATCGGTCAACTGCTCAGCGCGCAATAAGCCGTTCATAAAAAAACCGGGTTCATCGCTGAGCCCGGTTTTTTTGTGCCTGTGGTTTGGTCATGCCGCCGTATCGACATAAAAGTCCAGCATGCTCACACCGGTGAGCAAATCCAGCTCCGGCAGGTCGGCATGCTGGTGCCCGCCGAGGGCGCAATACACCAGCCAATGGCGGTCCTGAACGTTGAACGCGAGGCTGCCGATCAAGGCCTCCTGTTCCTCGGTCTGGGCGATCAGATACAGCCGATCCTGGTTTTGCGCATGCAACATGACAAGCTCCTCAAGCGTCGAAGGGCAACAGAGTGGCTTGTTAAGGTGACGTTCAGGTGACGGCGTAAATTACTCGATACATTAGCCGTCCATGGGGAAGGAGCATTAAAGGCGCAGGAGGCGACTGTCGTTCAGGTGTGTATCTGGACCGATACCCGAACACTGGTTCACCGAGGTTTGCGATGGCGCAGCCCGCACTGCTCATCAATATTGTTGCCCTGTTGGTTGCCTGCTCGGGCGCCTGGGTGCTGTTCATCACCCGTCTGCATGCGCAACGTGCGATGGCCGATCTGGCCCTGCGCAGCGAAGAGCGCGCTATCGACCAACCGATGCTGTTTCTGGATACGCGCACCGAACGGGCGCATCGCCTTGCGTACCGCGTCGGGTTCGCCTGCCTTGGCCTGGCCCTGGCCATCTCCTGGCTCAGCACCCGCTTTTAAGGCTACTGCAAGTCAAATGTGGGAGCGGGCTTGCCCGCGAAGGCGGCGTATCAGCCACTGAATCTTTAACTGAACCACCGCTATCGCAGGCAAGCCAGCTCCCACACTGGCCATGCACTGCCTGCAGAATCAGCGCCTGCCACATATCCCCTGTGGGCTCACTATTACAGCGGGATCCCAGCCTTGACTCGGTATTGGTTGCGTACCGGCGTCGCATACTGCACCACCAGGTAAGGCCGGTGCTCCGCCGGGCACGCGTTCAAGCGCCGTTCCCATTCTGCCTTGGCCTTGGCCAGCTCATCGGCCGGGAATACGTCCGCCGCCTTGGGCACCTGCAATTGCGGGTCGGCATCACTCCACTGCGCATACGCCAGGTAGTGCACCGGGAATAACCGATAGCCGCCCAGGATCTGCCGGTCCATTTCCGCGGCCAGCAGCTTGGTGTCTTCAAAACGCTCTGTGATCGGCGGCGCAAAGTTCACGTGCACCCGGCCTTTATAGCCGGTAATGCCCAGCGCAATGCTCACATCATCCTCGCCCGGTGCCTTGGTGTAGGTGCCGGTGGTGGCACGGATATACAGCTCGCGGGCTTTGGCGGCATCGCAAGGGTCGTACTCGTAGCTGATGGACACCGGCGTCAGGTTCAACGACTGGATGACTTCGGCAAACGGCTCGTCCTTGCGGCTGACGTGGAACATCTTGAGGATCGCTGATTCGGTACGGTCATCGCCATCCTTGGCCCGGCCTTCAGCCTGGGCGATCCAGATCGACTGGCAGTCGTTGCGGATCGAATGGTTGATGTAGGCCGACAGCAGGTTGTAAGCCGCCATCTTCTCCTTTCGCCCGGTGATCGAACGGTGCACGATGAAGCTCTTGTTCAGGCGCATCAGGTCGCTGACAAACGGTTTTTGCAGCAGGTTGTCGCCGATGGCGATGCGCGGCGTCGGCAGGCCGGCGTGGTACACGGCGTAGTTGACGAAGGCCGGGTCCATCACGATGTCGCGGTGGTTGGCCAGAAACAGGTAAGCGGTGCCGGATTTCAGTTGCTCGACGCCGGTATAGGTCACACCGTCGGTCGCCCGGTCGATGGTGTGGTCGACGTAGTACTCGACTTTGTCCTGCAGCGTGGCCACGGTGGTGACGCCGGCGAACTCACGGCGCAGTTTGCGCGCGATCATCGGCTTGAGCAGCCAGCCCAGGGCGCCGGCGAAGCGCGGGAAGCGGAAGTGGGTCAGGATGTCCAGAAAGGCCTTGTCACTGAACAGACGCGCCAGCACTGCCGGGACTTCGCTGTCGTTGTAAGGTCGGATGGTATCGAATTCGCCCATCATGCTCTCTTGTTAGAAACGGCTAGGGTAAGTAAAGGAAATAGCAGGGGCGGCGTGAGTAAACTGGCTCTGCCGGAAATAGCCCTGTAAATAGACCGGCGATTATACGCACAAGTCACCTGGGAGACTGCGATGCTGGAAACTGAGCCGTACGATTGTCCTTATTGTGGGGAACCGGCCGAGGCTGTACTGGACCTTTCTGGCGGCGATCAGACATACATCGAAGACTGTCCGGTGTGCTGCCGGCCGATTTATTTCATCCTGCAAACGGACGGTCGTGAATGGATGCTTGATGTCCATGCAGAGAACGAATAGCCGAGAGTGAATACAGGTACGCCTCATGCAGCGAATCTACGAACCGGAAAACCTGATGGAGGGCGAGTTGCTGCAGCAGATGCTTGCCAGTGAAGGTATCGAGGCGCACCTGATGGGGCGCCACTTGCTCGGCGGCACGGGCGAGTTGCCGATATTCGGCTTGCTGGGGCTGGAGGTCGACAACGATCAGGCCGCCTGCGCCCGCGAGCTGATCACTGCCTATATCGGCGCACAACCGTTGCCCGGCGACGAACCCGACAGCTTCCCCGACGTATTGGTCTGTTAGGCTGTCGGTCGGTTTACCCAAGAGTCGTGTTGCCCCATGTGTGGACGTTATGCCCTGTTTCGCTGGAACCCTGCCTTTGCTGCCTTGCCTGGCTTCCCCGCCGACCAGCAGGCCCAGTGGAACATCTCTCCCAATGATTCGGTGCTCATCCAGCGCCTGAGCGAGGGCCAACTCACCCTGGCGCGTGCCCGCTGGGGCCTTACGCCGCCCTGGCTCACAGACCTGTCGCGCACCCCGGCCCACGCACGCGCCGAAACCCTGGCCGAACAACCGATGTTTCGTGAAGCGTTCCGCCAGCGCCGGTGCCTGCTGCCCGCCAATGGCTTTTATGAATGGCGCGGCACCCAGCGCAAGCGCCCGTACTGGCTCACACCGGGGGAGGGCTCCACGTTGTTCTTTGCCGCAGTATGGGAAGCGTATCCGGTGCAGGAGCAGGTATGGCTGAGTACGGCGGTGATTACCCAAGCTGCGCAAAGTCAGCGCCGGCCATTGATCCTGGACGCGGCAGGGCAGGCCGCCTGGCTCGACCCCGCGACACCGCTGCCTGTGTTGCAGGGCCTGTTGGCGGCTGAGCCTGCCGTGTTGCGCGAGCGGGTGCTGGCCAATATGGTCAACGATCCGAAGCTCAATGGGCCGGAGTGCCTGACCCCGGCATAAGCTTGCCAGTCGGGCCACGTTCAGATGTATCTGAAAATCAGCGGTTAAACGTCTGGTGTATCTGGCGCAGATACAAATGACCGCCTACGATACGCGCCATGTTTTCAGGGAGCGTGTTCATGAAGAAGTCATTGGTGGTAAGTGGTTTGGTTGCAGCGATGCTGCTGGCGGGTTGTCAGTCGGTCAATACCACCAGCGGCGGCGCCGTTGGGGTAGAGCGCAAGCAGTACATGTTCAGCATGCTGTCGAGTCAGGAAGTCGACCAGATGTATGCCCAGTCTTATCAGCAGACCCTGGGTGAAGCCAGCAGCAAAGGGGTGCTGGACAAGACCAGCGCCAACGCCAAGCGCGTGCAGGCCATTGCCAAGCGCCTGATCGCCCAGGCTCCGACCTTCCGTGCGGATGCCGCCCAGTGGAACTGGGACGTGAACCTGATCAAAAGCGATGAGATGAACGCCAACTGCGGGCCTGGCGGCAAGATCCTGGTGTACAGCGGCTTGATCGACAACCTCAAGCTCACCGATGACGAACTGGCTGCGGTCATGGGCCATGAAATCGCCCACGCTCTGCGTGAACACGGCCGCGAAGCCATGTCCAAGGCTTACGGTATCCAGATGGCCAAGCAGGGCGCCGGGGCGATATTCGGTCTCGGCCAGGACAGCCTGGCACTGGCCGATACCGTGGCCAACTACGGCATGACCTTGCCCAACAGCCGCAGCAATGAAAACGAAGCCGACCTGATCGGCCTGGAACTGGCCGCCCGCGCTGGCTACAACCCCAACGCGGCCATCACGTTGTGGAACAAGATGGCCAAGGCTTCGGAAGGCGCACCGCCGGAGTTCATGAGCACCCACCCGGCTTCCGACAGCCGCATCGCGTCGTTGCAGGCGGCGATTCCGAAGGTAATGCCGCTTTACCAGCAGGCCAAGAAGTCCTGATCGACGCCGCGTAGGAGCGAGCTTGCTCGCGAAAAACTCACCGGCGCCGCGTTTATTCAGGCAGCACGCGTTATCGTTGACGTTTTTCGCGAGCAAGCTCGCTCCTACAGGCGGTGTTCGGCTTAGATCCAGCCGCTGCTTTGCATGGCCTTGTACACCGCAATAATCGCCAGGACGAAGAACGCCGTAGCCGCCAAGCGACGAATCAAGGTCAGCGGCAGTTTCTCCGCGGCAAAATTCCCCGCCAGCACCACCGGTACGTTGGCAATCAACATGCCCAGGGTGGTACCGATAATCACCAGCCACAATTCCGGGTATTGCGCCGCCAGCATCACCGTGGCGATCTGGGTCTTGTCGCCGATTTCGGCGAGGAAGAACGCAATCAGGGTGGTCAGGAAGGGCCCGAACTTACGGGTAGTACTGGCTTCGTCATCATCGAGTTTGTCCGGCACCAGGGTCCACAGCGCCGTGGCGCAGAAGCTTGCGGCGAGGATCCAGTGCAGCACCGCATCCGAGAAGAAACTCCCGAACCAGGCGCCCACGGCACCGGCCGCCGCATGGTTGGCCAGGGTCGCGGCGACAATGCCGGCGATGATCGGCCAGGGCTTGCGAAAGCGTGCGGCAAGGATGAGTGCGAGCAGTTGCGTCTTGTCGCCGATTTCGGCCAAGGCAACGATTGCGGTAGGAACGAGTAGTGAATCCAGCATCAGGTAGTTTCCAGGGGCGGGTCGACACGGCTATGACACGTACAGCCTTCCCGCCCCGGGTAAGGTGTGCGTGTCATAGGTCTTGTCAAACCCCGGTCCGTCTGTGCGAACTCCTGGGTCGCATACGCCATGGTCTGCTGACCAAGTATGTTGACGTATGCCGGACGAGCATGGCGCTCGTGGGAGACTACTCCCCTAGGACGCTGCGGATTCTGCCTAGGCAAAACCCATTCGGCAAGCGTTCTTTTTCAAACCTCCCTCAGGGGCGCTTGGCACGGTAAATGCGAAAACCATTGCCTTCGGCCTTGATTGCGCAGATGCCCAAATGCTCTTCGATCAGGGGCTGGTACTTCAGGAAGCTATTGGCGACCAGGCGAAGTTCGCCACCTTTTGCCAGGTGTTTCGCTGCTTTTCGCAGCAAGTTCTCCGTGGCGAAATAATCGGTGTGCACGCCGACGTGAAAGGGCGGATTGCTCAAAATCGCGTTCAAACCCATGGGCGCCGCGTCGATACCGTCACCGGTCAACACCTCGGCTTCCAGGCCGTTCGCCGCCAGCGTCAGGCGACTGCTGGCGGCGGCGAAGGCATCCACATCCAGCATCGTCACCCTGTTGTGCGGGTAGCGGCGCTTGACCGCAGCCCCCAATACGCCGGCGCCGCAACCAAAGTCGAGCAGGTTGCCGCTGGGCAGTTTGTCCAAGTGCTCCAGCAACAACTCGGTGCCGCGGTCCAGGCGGCCATGGCTGAACACACCTGGCAAGCTCACCACTTTCAGCGGGCCTTCGGCCAGCGGTACGTCGAAAACTTGCGCCAGGCTCTCAAGCGCCACGGCTTGCGGTGCGTTGGCGACGGTGACCTGCCACAACTGGCAATGCCGTGCGCTATCGAGCTTGCGCGGTTTGCCGAAGGGAGCCATCTGTTTGGCGGCGCTTTCGATACCGCCCTTTTTCTCGCCCACCAGAAACAGCTCGGCGCCAGGCAGGCGCGCAGCCACGGCGTTGAGCAGGTAGTCGGTGAGGTCTTTGGACTTGGGCAGGAAAATCACGGCCGCATCAAAGGCGCGCTCGGGGACATTCACGCCAAACTGGCTGCGTTCGGCAAAGCGCGCATCGAGCGCCGCCTGGTCACCGGCATGCCAGCACCAGCCGTGGGCGTTGGGCAGGCGCCCAAGCAAATCGTCGGCAGGCAAACCTACGAGCAGCAGGTTGCCTTGAAAAAGTTCGGCCTGGCGAAGCAGTACTTCACTGCGCGGATCCATGGTCTGCTCCTTGAAAAGGGGCGCAGTTTATCAACTGACGACGCGCAGCGGGGCGCCGCTGAAAAAGCCCAGGGCGTTTTCCGTGAGCTGGCCGACGATGCGCTGCCGTGCTTCGCGACTGCCCCAGGCGTTGTGGGGCGTGACGATCAGTCGTGGAATGTCTGCAGCCAGCAGCGGGTTGCCATTGACTGGCGGCTCGACATTCAGCACATCAGTCGCCGCGCCGCCAAGATGACCACTGCGCAATGCATCAGCCAGGGCCTGTTCATTGATCAAACCACCGCGTGCGGTGTTGACAATAAACGCGCCGGGCTTGAGCAAGCTCAGTTCACGAGCGCCGATAAAGTCGCGAGTGTGCTCGTTGAGTGGGCAGTGCAGAGTCAGCGCATCGACCTGGGTCAGCAATTCTTCCAGCGGCACACGGTCGGCGCGGGCAGGGCGCCCAGGTATCGCGCCGAGCACCACACGCATGCCGAACGCTTCAGCCAGGCGCGCCACGGCACTGCCCAGTTCACCATGGCCGAGCAGGCCGAGGGTTTTGCCTTCCAGTTCGACGATCGGATGGTCCAGCAGGCAAAACTGTTTGGCCTGCTGCCATTTGCCAGCGGCCACATCCTGTTGATAGTCCTTCAAGCGCGTGGCGAGGTTGAGCAGCAGCATGATCGTATGTTGTGCCACCGATGGCGTGCCATAGCCCTGGCAGTTGCTCACGGTAATCCCCTGGGCGCGGGCGGCTTCAAGGTCGATATTGTTGGTGCCAGTGGCCGACACCAGGATCAGCTTGAGCTCGGGGCAGGCGGCCAGGGTTTGGGCCGTGAGCGGGATTTTATTGCTGATGGCGACTTGGGCGCCCTGCAAGCGCTCCTGCACATTTTCTGGCGTGGTCTGTTCAAACAGCTGCAACTGGCTGAAGCACTCATGCAAACCGCTGAGGTCGAGGTCGCCCAAGTCCAGGGAAGGGTGGTCGAGGAAGACGGCGCGGCGATTGTTCATGATCAACTGTACCTTTTGCGACGAGGTTCGAAGGCGTAATCTGCCGAGCCTATCAGATGAAATAATCAGTTACTTAATGGAGTGAGCATGTACGTCGCCGAGTTTTTGACCGTAGCCTTGATTCACTTGCTGGCGGTGGCCAGCCCCGGCCCGGATTTCGCCGTGGTGGTGCGTGAGAGTGTGACCCATGGCCGCCGCGCTGGAACCTGGACGGCCTTGGGCGTCGGTTCGGCGATTTTCCTGCATGTGGGTTACTCATTGCTGGGTATTGGCTTGATCGTGTCCCAGTCCATTGTACTGTTCAATGCGTTGAAGTGGGCGGCAGCGGCTTACCTTCTGTACATCGGCTTCAAGGCCCTGCGTGCCCAGCCGGCCAAGCCTGTGGCCGAAGGCGAGTTGCACCGTGAAGCGGGTGAGCGCACCCCACGTGGCGCGTTTACCGCAGGCTTTGTGACCAATGGCTTGAACCCCAAGGCCACGTTGTTTTTCCTGTCGTTGTTTACCGTGGTGATCAACCCCCACACACCATTGGCGGTGCAGGCCGGTTATGGGGTGTACCTGGCGGTGGCCACGGCCCTGTGGTTTTGCCTGGTGGCCATGTTGTTCAGCCAGCAGCGCGTGCGGGCCGGGTTTGCGAAGATGGGTCATTGGTTTGATCGGACCATGGGCGCGGTGTTGATTGCCATTGGTGTGAAGTTGGCCTTCACCAGCATGAAGTAAGCGCGTTCACTCAAGCGGGCAGGGGCAAAATGTGGGAGCTGGCTTGCCTGCGATAGCGGTCTGACAGCCGACGCCCATCTACCTGACACCCCAATGATCCTAGTGTGGGAGCTGGCTTGCCTGCGATAGCGGCCTGCCAGCCGACACCTATCTACCTGACACCCCACAATCCAGCTGTGGGAGCGGGCTTGCTCGCGAAGGCGGCCTGGCAGTCAACACGGTTGGATTGTGTACATATCCATTGCTGCGGT
>NZ_QODJ01000043.1:0-54440 GCF_009935965.1 Pseudomonas sp. L13 | reverse complement strand
CTGGTTAAAGCGGCGTGATTTTTAAGAGCAAAAACAATGAGTTATTTTTTGTTTGATAAGAGCTGGCTTGCCTGCGAAAGCGGTGGTTCAGTTGCCACCCCGGTGTCCGGCGGCGCCGCTAACTATGTAGTCGTGACGACGGCGCGGCTGGCGTAGCGTTGGTCCAGGCGCTTGTTCAGGTCCAGCCATGCCGCCAATAAGCCCATCAACACAGCGCCCGCCAAGGCCGTGGATAACTTGATCGCCAGGCTGTCGCCGGCCATGGCATTGAGCATGTCGGCCAGTGGCGCCAGCACCACGCCCAGGCAAAACACTTCCAGGGAGTAACGCCCCATCCTCGCCAATTGCAGGGCCAGCCACTGCTGCGTCCAGCCGACGTCGGGGAGCAATTTGGCGGTGACGTAGGCCAGGGCCAGGAAGTGCAGCAGGCGCACCGGCGACAGGTCGGTCTTGCTGATGGGGTACAGCCATTCGCCAATTACGCGTGGCATCCAGGCGTCATGCACCTCGGGCCAGCGCCACGACAGGGTGATCACGCAGGTGACCAACACGTAGACCGCGGCGGCCATGAACAAAGGTTGGCGCAGCAACGGTCGCGCTTCGGCGCGGCTTGGTGAGCGCAATGCGGCTGCGCCGCCGAGGATGAACAAGCATTGCCAGGTGATGGGGTTGAAGTACCACACCCCGCCATTGCTCGCGGGCAAGTTCCAGCCCTGCCAAGGCGCCAGCAGGTACACCGCCACCGAGATCGCCACCATCACGTTGGGCACATACACCAGCAGTGGCAGGGTGAGCGGCAGGCTCAGGATCAGCACGATGTACAACGGCAACGGGTCGGTGAGGTTGGGCTTGAAGCGCAGCAGCAACTCATCCATCAAGGCCTGCTGGGTATTGCTGAGAAAATACCCCAGGCCCATTTCCTGCACCAGGTCGCGAGTCTCGATATGGCTGTTGGCGAAAATCACGATGCCCATCAACAGCGCCAACAGGAAAATATGCGCCACGTAGAGTGTCCACACCCGACGCAGGATTTTCAGGCAGGCGAAGAGATAGCCCTCGCGCTGCAGAATCTTGCCGTAGGCCAGCACGGCTGCGTAGCCGGCCAGGAACACGAAGATTTCCGCGGCGTCACTGAACCCGAAGTTCTGCACGGTGATGTTGGCGAGGGGGTTGTGAGGCACGTGATCCCAGAAAATGAAGATCAACGCCAAGCCCCGAAAAAAGTCGATGCGCGGGTCGCGTCCGTTCAGCATGGCAGCGGGCTCTTGAACAAGTAGTTGATTGACGATAGGTGAGCGCGGGCGTCGCCGCACGTCGGGCGGGCGCAGGTTGGCGGTATTTGTAAGCAATTGCAAAGGCTGGGTATTACTGAATGTCTCTAGAGATCAATGATCACCAGGGTGCCCTGGCTGCCGGTGAGCACACCGTGGGCAGTGCCGGCTTCCACCAGGTACATCTGGCCGGCGTCCACCCTGATGGCTTGATCACCGATGCGCAGGTGCAAGTGCCCACTGATCACCAACAACCCTTCGTTGTAGTCGTGGGTTTCTTCCTCGTACGTCTGCTCATCCATGCGCAATACCTTGATGCGTGCCGGACCGACCTGGCCCAGGCAAGAGGATTTCCAGCTTTCAGGTAATTGTTCGGCGATAGCGACGAAGTCCAATAACGGCATGTGAATCTCCTTGTTTTCAACGATGCCGTCGGTGGTCCGGTTCAGCAGGCGGTGGGTCTTGTCAGAAAGTGTCCATCAACAAGACCCGGCACGGCTTGGATTGATGCTCATTGATCTGGGGCACCAACCGGGTGAAGTGCTCGGTCTGGCAGTGCGCATCCAGCGCCGCTTGATCTGGCCATTGCTCGATAAAAATGAAGTGCCCGGGGTCTTTTTGATCGACAAACAGATCGTAGGCGATGCACAGCGGCTCCTGGCGGGTTTTTTCCACCAGTTCAGCGTACCAGGGACGTACGGTTTCCAGATGTTCGGGCTTGATAAAGTCTTCAGCGATGACTTTCAACATGCTAGGTGTCCTTTAGGCTGCAGCGATTTCATGGGGCTCAAAACTATCCGCCCGCGCCATCTGCCACATCCGCGAGTAAAACTCGCCGTTCACCTCCCCTGTGAGCAACTCGCCGGGCTTCAAGAACACATGCAGCTGTGAAAACAGCTTGATCTCCGTCGCCGACATGCGCCGTACCAAGTGCTTGGCCGACAATTGCGACGGATGCTCCAGCCCGGCGGCGGCGAGCATTTCCGCCAGGGCGTGCAGGGTGTTGCGGTGGAAGTTGAATACGCGCTGGGCCTTGTCCGGCACCACCAGGGCACGTTGGCGCAGCGGGTCTTGAGTCGCCACGCCGGTCGGGCATTTGTTGGTGTGGCATGACTGAGACTGAATGCAGCCGATGGCGAACATGAAACCACGTGCCGAATTGGCCCAGTCGGCGCCGATGGCCAGGACGCTGGCGATGTCGAAGGCGCTGACGATCTTGCCGCTGGCGCCGAGCTTGATCTTGTCGCGCAGGTTCAGGCCCACCAGGGTGTTGTGCACGAACAGCAGGCCCTCGCGCAGCGGCACGCCGATATGGTCGGTGAACTCCACCGGCGCGGCGCCGGTGCCGCCTTCCTTGCCGTCGACCACGATAAAGTCCGGAAGGATGCCGGTTTCGAGCATGGCCTTGGCGATGCCCATGAACTCCCACGGGTGGCCTAGGCAAAACTTGAAGCCCACCGGTTTGCCGCCCGACAGTTCACGCAACTGGGCGATGAACTGCATCAGCTCGATCGGCGTGGAAAACGCGCTGTGACGCGACGGCGAGATGCAGTCTTCCCCCATCATGATGCCGCGGGTGTCGGCGATTTCCTGGGTGACCTTGTGCTTGGGCAGAATTCCGCCATGGCCGGGCTTGGCGCCTTGGCTCATCTTGATTTCGATCATGCGCACTTGCGGGTTCTGGGCCTGCGCGGCGAAACGTTCCGGGTCGAAACGGCCGTCACTGGTGCGGCAGCCGAAGTAACCGCTGCCCAGTTCCCAGGTGAGGTCGCCGCCGTTTTCTCGGTGGTAGGGGCTGATGCTGCCTTCGCCGGTGTCATGGGCAAAGTTGCCGAGCTTGGCGCCGTGGTTGAGGGCGCGGATTGCGTTGGCGCTCAACGAGCCGAAGCTCATCGCCGAGATATTGAACACCGACGCCGAATAGGGCTGCGTGCACTGTGGGCCGCCGACCATCACGCGAAAGCTGCCGGGGTCGCTCAGTGGTGCAGGGCGCATGGAATGGCCGATAAATTCGAAGCCCGACTGGTACACGTCGATCAGGGTGCCGAAGGGTTTGTCGGCGGTTTCGTTCTTGGCGCGCGAATACACCAGCGAGCGCTGGGCGCGGGAGAAGGGAAGGGCGTCGCTGTCGGACTCCAGCAGGTACTGGCGGATTTCCGGGCGGATGGTTTCCACCAGGTAGCGGATATTGCCCAGGATCGGGTAGTTACGGCGCACTGCGTGAGGCGTTTGCAGCAGGTCGAAAATGCCGATCAGGCTGAGTACACCGGTGACTATCGTGATAGGCCACAGCCATTCATGTTCGATAAAGGGGAGGCTGGCGAGGGTGAAAATGACACACACAGCGAAGAAGGCGTAGCGGCTTAACAAGGACAGGCTCATACGGTTTCCTTGGGTTCGGACTCTTCAGGTCGATCGCCCATTCTGCGCCTCTGAGGAAACCATAAACAACCTGTGGGAATAATCAGTTTGACCTCATCACTGGGACAGACTGGCCCGGAATAGACAAGTGGCGACCTACAGTGACCTCTCGGATCGGCTTGAGCTTATTGCAATTTGTTCTCGTTTGGCTGCATTATTAATGTTACTGTATAACGCATCTATCGCACCCAAACGCCCCGGAGGCCTCATGAAAGCTGGTATCCACCCCGACTACCGCACCGTGCTGTTCCACGACACCGCCGCCGACGTGTTCTTCCTTATCGGCTCCACCGCCGACAGTGATCGCACCCATACACACAGCGACGGCAACACCTATCCCTACATCCCGCTGGACGTCTCCAGCGCCTCGCACCCGGTCTACACCGGCCAGCAGCGCAAGACCCAGGCCGAAGGCCGGATTGCCGGGTTCAACAAGCGCTTTGCCTCGTTTGGGTCGAGCCCGAAAAAAGCGGATGAATGAGCATGATTCGGCGGCGTGTCCTACGCCGCCGTCTGCCGAATCGGTAGTACCACTCGAAACTTCGTACCCTTGCCCAGCTCACTGCTGACGCTGATATCACCACGGTGTTTCTTGACGATCCCGTAGGACAACGACAAGCCCAACCCCGTACCTTCGCCCACCGGCTTGGTGGTAAAGAATGGGTCGAATATCTTCTGCACGGTTTCAGGCGCAATCCCACAGCCGTTGTCCGCCACTTCCAGCCATACGTGTTCGCCTTCCACCCCGTTGCTGATGGTAATGGTGCCACGCTCAGGGCCCATGGCTTGTGCGGCATTGATGACCAAGTTCATCACCACCTGATTGAGTTGGGAGGCCAGGCATTCGATTTCCGGCAGCGGCGCGTAGTGCTTGACCACATCGGCCTTGTACTTGAGTTCGCTGGCGACGATGTTCAGCGTCGAGTCGATGCCTTGCTGCAGGTTGGCAAATTGCCAGGTCTGGTCGTTATCCACCCGTGAGAAATTCTTCAGGTCTTTGACGATCTGCACCACACGGCCAATGCCGTCTTTAGACTCGCGGATCAGGATCGGAATGTCGTCCTTGAGAAAATCCAGGTCCAGCTCGCTGCGCAGTGCCGTGAGTGGGTCGCGATGTTCTGGCTCAGCAATATGCGCTTCGCTGTGCTGGTAAGCATCGAGCATCTGTTGCAGCTGTTTGAAGTAGCCGTCGAGGGTGCTGAGATTGGACGAAATAAAGCCCACCGGGTTGTTGATCTCATGGGCGACGCCGGCCGCGAGTTGCCCCAGTGAGGCGAGTTTTTCCGACTGCACCAGTTGGCTTTCCAGGTGCTTGCGCTCTTCAATTTCCAGTTGCAGCGCTTGGGTGCGCTCTTCCACCAATCGCTCCAACTGCGAGGTTTGCAGGGAGGCGCGGCGGGCCATGTCCCATTTGTTGGCCAGGGTATTGGCCATTTGCTGGACTTCAATGTTGTCGAACGGTTTTTTCAGGATCAGCAGGCGGTCGTGGGCGTGCAGGCGAAATAACAGGTCATCCCAGGAATAGTCCGAGTAGGCGGTACACACCACCACTTGCAAGTCGGGGGCGACTTTCCACAGTTCTTCAATGGTCTTGGCGCCGTCCCAGCCCTGGGGCATGCGCATGTCGACGAAGGCCAAGGCATAGGGGCGCTGTTGCGCCATGGCGCTGGTCAGCAAGCCCAGGCCTTCCTCGCCGCCATACGCGCCGTGCAGCTCGAATGCCTGGGCTTGAGGTTTGGCCGCGTCGCCAAACAGTGCCGACTCCATCTCATCCAGCGCCTGGGTGGAGGCTTCGTCGGGCATCAGGATCTTGCGAAAATCCTCATGAATGGACGGTGTGTCATCGATCAGCAGGATGCGCCGGTTGGGAGGTTGGTTCATGAGCTGCTTCCGGCAAGGGTCAGGGGGATGGTCAAGGTGAACACTGCGCCGAGGCCCGGCCCGTCGCTATGGGCGCTGAGTTGGCCGTTCATTTCCACGGCGGCCAGCGCGCAGCTGTGCAGGCCGAAGCCGTGGCCTTCCTTGCGTGTGGTAAAACCGTGGGTGAAGATGCGTGCCATGTTCTCAGGTGGTATGCCTTCGCCATCGTCCTTCACACTGATCTTCAGGGTCTCGTCGCCGACCGATTCCACCGCCAGGGTGATTTGCCGTGGCCGTTCAGACAGTTTGTCCATGGCGTATTTGGCGTTGCTGATCAGGTTGACCATGATCAGCAGCAATCGGTGCTTGTCCCCCAGGATCTCCGGCACCGGGGCGTACGCCTTCACGACAGTGACATGGTGACGGCTCAGCGCGCCGGCGTTCATGCGCAGGGCGTCGTCCATCAAGGCGCTGATGTTGACCGGCTCCAGCAAGGTAGATGCGCCCGCATAGGATTGCTGGGTCGAGACGATGTCCTTGATGTGGTCCACGCTTTTGCTCAACTGCGCCAGCTCATCGCTCATGCCTTGCTGTTCGACGGCAATCGCTTCGACCAACTGGTTGAGATAGCCCGGCAGCAATTTGCCCTTTTCATCTTCAGTGAGGAAAGTGCCCAGGTCGCCCGGGTGGGCGTTAATCAGCTGCATGGCCTTGCCGAGGCCGAGCGCCTTGCTGGCGCGCAGTTTGCGGCTCACCAGGTCGGCAGAGATATTCACACTGTTGAGCACGTTACCGACGTTGTGCAACACATTGGTGGCGATCTCCGCCATGCCGGCCTGGCGGGCGCTGTCCATCAGCTCGCTCTGGGCATCCTTGAGCTGTTGCGTGCGCCGCTCCACCCGTTGCTCCAGGGTCTCGTTGGCGGCCTGCAACGCGCGGTTGACGCGGTTGATCTCGGCAAAACTGCGCAGCAGGCGCACCGCCAGGTAAAGCAGTAACACCACCAGCAAGGTCGAGAAGATCAGCAGGTAGCGATGGTATTGGTGGTCGATGAGGTCAGCGGTTTGCTGGTCCTGATTGAGGTGGGTGGTCAGGTCATCAAGGTGTTCGGCCACCGGCACGGCGGCAATTCGCTCGAGCAGGCTGTTGACCAGTGGCTGTTCGCGCAGGATCAGCGAAATATGATTGCTGAGAATCTCTACCGGCGCCTGGAACTCGCTGGGCAGGCTCTGTTGGTTGATGGCCAGTTTGCCCAGGCCCACCAGGATATCGGCGGCACGTTCGTCGCTGGTGACCTGGGCGAACTCCAGGCTGCTGAGCAGCAGGTCGTAAGTGTCGGTGGCCACGCTTTGCAGTTGCAGCCGGCTTTCGTCGGTCATGCTGTTGAATTGGGCCTGGATGTCATCTTCGGCCGTCGGCAAAAAAGCCAATGAGTTACGCAGCACTGCGTTGTGGGATTTGAACTGGTCGACCAGCCGGGCTTTTTCCTCGATGGCCTTTAGATACGCCGCATGGCTGGCTTGCCAACCGGGCAGGTCGGCAGCGCTGTGGTAGGTGTTGCGGCTCTGCAGTTCAGCGCCTATGCGGGTCATTTCGGTCAGCGGTGTGACCAGTGGGTCGTAGTTGTGGGTGATCGCGATGCGGGCCTTGAGCACTTCGCTGTCCCACTGGGCATTGAGCTGCTGGAGTTGGCGGATCAAGTCGCGCGACTGGGTATAAGTGGCCGTCTGGTCGCGTGAAGACTTGAGGTACAAAAACACCAGGGTGGAGGCCAGAAACAGGGTGATAAGGCCTAGCAGGATCTGGCTGGTGTGTCGGCGTGACAAGGGTCTCATAGCGGCTTGCCCGCCCATTCGCCAGTCAGGGTCTTGAGAAACTGGATAATCAGGTCCTTGTCTTCCTGGGACGGGTTGCGCCCCAGTTGATACTTGAACATCACGTCAACCGCCTCTTCAAGTGTCTTGGCCGAGGCGTCGTGAAAGTACGGCGCAGTGACGGCCACATTGCGCAGGCTGGGCACCTTGAACACATGGCGGTCCTCTTCATCCTGGGTCAGCAGGTAGCGCCCCAGGTCCGATTCCAGCGGGTTGCCGCGGGCCTTGAAGTAGTCGCCCATCACGCCGAACTTCTGGAACATATTGCCGCCAATGTTCACGCCCTGGTGGCAGGCGATGCAGCCGTAGTCCTTGAAGCGTTGATAACCGTATTTTTCCTGGGTGGTCAGGATATCGGTGTCGCCCAGCAAGTATTGGTCAAACCGCGAGTTGGGTGTCAGCAGCGTGCGCTCATAGGTGGCCAGGGAGTTTTGTACATTGGAGGCGGTAACGCCATCGGGGTAGGCCTGTTTGAACGCGTTCTGGTAAGCGGGCAGGGCGGACAGGTTGTGCACCACGGTATTCCAGTCGCTGCCCATTTCCACCGGGCTGATTACCACCTGCTCGACCTGGGCCTCCAGCGTGTCCACCCGACCGTTCCAGAACTGCTTGAAGTTCAGGCTGGCGTTGAACACAGAAGGGGTATTGATCTGCACCGGCTTGCCGTCAAAGCCAATGGAGAACGGCTTGTTGTCGGCGCCGCCGCTGGTCAATTGGTGACAGCTGGCGCAGGACAAGGTGTTGTTGACCGACAAGCGCGGCTCATTGAACAGCTGGCGACCCAACTCAACCTTGGCCGGGTCCAATACTGGAACCGCCGGCAAGGGCTTGAGCGCTTCGTTCAGCGGCGCGGCGCAGAGCGGTACGGTGCCCAGGCATAACGCGAACATCAGGCCAGAACGGTGGTTTACGACGTTGCTCAAGCGAGCACTCCTTGCAGGCCTAGGGCTATTTATTTTTTTGATCGGGCATCAGTGTCGCGCTATCCGTTTGCAGCAACTGCACAAAGTCTTTCGAAGGCAGCGCCTTGCTGAATAGAAAACCCTGGCCTTCCTCACACTGCTGGGCTTTGAGGAAATTCAGCTGTTCAACGGTTTCTACACCTTCGGCAATGATGTTCAGCTCCAGGCTCTTGCCCATGCCGATGATAGCGCTGATCAGCTGTTCGTCCTGGCTATTGATGCGCAGGCCGCGCACAAAGGATTGGTCGATCTTCAGCACATCGATGGGAAAGCGCCGCAGGTAGCTGAGGCTGGAGTAGCCGGTGCCGAAATCGTCCAGGGCCAGGCGGATGCCCATGGCCTTGATCTTTTGCAGGGTCTCCACGGTTTCATCGACGTTCTGCATCAGCACGCTTTCGGTGATTTCCAGTTCCAGTTGGGTGGGCGGCAGGCCTGTTTCTTTAAGGATGGCGGCCAGGTTGTCGACGAAGTCTCGTTGGCGAAAGTCGATCGCCGAAATGTTCACCGACATGCGCAGGGGCACCAGGCCCATCTCGCGCCAGTCTTGGGCTTGTGCGCAGGCTTGGCGCAGTACCCATTGGGTCAGGCGTACGATCAGGCCGCTGTCTTCGGCCACAGGAATAAAATCCGCCGGGCTGACCCAGCCCGACTGCGGTCGAAACCAGCGTGTCAGCGCTTCCGCGCCGACGATGTGCCCGGTCTCCAGTGCCAGCTTGGGTTGGTAATGCAGCACAAACTCATCGCGGTCCAGCGCCTGGCGGATCGCGCTTTCCAGGTTTTGCTGGTGCTGGGCGCGCAGGTTCATGTCTTCGGTGTAAAAGCTGAAATCCCCCGGGCCGCGTTCTTTGCTGGTGCGCATTGCGGTTTCAGCGTGCTTGAGCAAGCCCACGGCGTTGTCGCTGTCATTGGGGTAAATACTGATGCCCAGGCTGGCGCTCACACTCAGGTCATGCCCCGCGACATGGCGAGTCGCGCAGACAGCATTGAGCACCTTTTGCGCAATGTGCTGGGTTTGCTGGGGATGCTGGATATCGTTGAGCAGCACCACGAATTCGTCGGAGCCATAACGAAACACCGAGTCCGAGGCCCGTATCGCCGCCACCAGGCTCAGGCTCACCTGCGCAAGCACCTCGTCGCCTGCCGGATAGCCCAGGGCGTTGTTGATGCGCTTGAAGCGGTCGAGCCCCAGAAACATCACCGCCAGTTGCGTGTCATGCCGCCGGCTCAAGGCGATCGCCTGGGTCAGGCGGTCGCCCAGCAAGGTGCTGTTGGGCAGCTCTGTCAGTGCGTCGTATTGCAATAAATGCGAGACCTTGAGCAACTCCTGCACGCGTTCCTCGATGGTGCGCTCCAGGCTGATCACCTTGAGGGCCGCGTCCTGGGACAGTTGCCATTTCCAGGTCAGGGCGCTGGCCATCTGGCGGATTTCCAGGTGGTCGAAGGGCTTTTTCAGGATCAGCAGTTGATCGTTGTATTTCAGACGCGCTTCGATGGCCTCGAAGGAGTAATCGGAATAGGCCGTACAAAGGGCGATTTGCAGGTTGGGGTCCACCTCCCACAGCTGTTCGATGGTGTGCAGGCCGTCCCAGCCAGGGGGCATGCGCATGTCGATAAACACCATGGCGTAGGGCGAGTGGGCGTCCAGGGCTTTCTTGACCAGTGCCAAGGCTTCCTGGCCCTGGTAGGCGGAATCCAGGTCAAACGCCTGGCGCACCGGCGCCGTGGTGCCGAACAGGGCCGACTCCAGAGTATCGAGGGAGGGCTCGCCGTGCTCGTCGGCACAGAGGATCTTGCGAAAATCCTGGTGGATCGAAGCGGTGTCGTCGACGATCAGGATGCGCCGGTTGGCCCGGCCCGACTCCGTCTTCATGGCGCACTCGGCACGTGCAAAAAGCTTGATGGCATGACAATTCCTTCCCTGGTTCCACAGCTGAACGGGGCGCGAGCATGCAATGCAGCATAGTTGAGTTCCCTTGATATCGACGGCCAGTTGGCGTCAAATCAATCGCGCTTTGTATTGCGCGGATTCAATTTAGCTTAACTTCGTTTAATTTGAAGGCAGAGTCGCCATGGATGAACAACTCGCTACGAAGTCCGCTGTTTTGCTGGTCGACGATGAAGAGTCGATCCTTAACAGCCTGCGCCGCCTGTTGCGCGGCCAGCCCTATGACGTGGTATTGGCCACCAGCGGCGCCCAGGCGCTGGAGATCATGGCGACCCGGCCTATCGATCTGGTGATGAGCGATGCGCGCATGCCCGGCATGGACGGCGCCACACTGCTGGCCGAGGTTCACCGCCTGTATCCCGCCACCAGCCGCATCCTGCTCACCGGCTACGCCGACCTCACCACCATCATCAAGGCGATCAACGACGGGCAAATCCACCGCTACATCAGCAAGCCCTGGAACGACGAGGAGTTGCAACTGGTGTTGCAGCAAACCCTCGAGCACCAACGCCTTGAACGCCTGGCCCGAGACCAGACCGAACAGCTCAAGCTGCTCAACACCACCCTGGAAAAACGCGTGGCGGCGCGTACCGCCGAATTGCAACAAACCGCCGACATGCTCGACCTGGCCTACGACGAACTCAAGCGCAGCTACGTGACCGGCACCGAAGTGTTTTCGCTGCTGGCCAACCTGCGCTTGCCCAAGGACAAACAGACCAACCGCGCGCTGATCGAGTTGATCCGCGTTTACTGCGCCGCCCAGTCCATGGACGAAGCCAGCACCCGCGACCTGACCATGGCTGCCGCGCTGTACAACATCGGCAAGTTGAGCTGGACCGACAGCATGATGGTTGCACCCTCGGACAAGCTGCATAGCACCGACCGCGGCTTGTACCGTGAATATCCAGGGCAAAGCGAGTCGCTGCTGATGACCCTGGAGCCGATGAAGGACGCGGCGCGGATCATTCGTCATCACCAGGAGCGCTGGGACGGCACGGGGTTTCCCGACCACCTCAAGGGCGATACCATCCCGCCCGGTTCACGGCTGCTGAAGCTGGCGGTGGATTTTATCGAATTGCAGAAAGGCTTGATCCTGGAGCGCCACCTCAATAGCGATGAAGCGCTGTTGTATATCCGCAAATACGCCGGGCGCTTGTATGACCCGGCGCTGGTGGAAGATTTTGTGCAAGCCTGCGCCACCTTCCTCAGCGATGTGACCCTGGGCGACCCCACGGTCAAAGTCCTCACTACCCGTGAGCTTGAGGCCGGTATGGTGTTGGCCCGCAACCTCAATGCCGACAACGGCATGTTGTTGCTCAATGCCGGCAAGGTGCTGAACTTGCCGCTGGTGGACAAGCTGATCGCGTTCGAGGCCATGGAGGGCGCCAAGTACAGTGTATTTATCAAAACGCCCGACGAAGTGCCGCCACTCCTGTAGCTATACGCCCCAGGCTACGTGCTTGCTGCCGTGGTAATCAAAGATTCCCCTGATGATGTAGACATCTTTGCCACCTTCTTTGCCGTTCTGTTCAATTGCCACGCGCCAAAGACCACGGCCCGAGCCGGCCTGTACTTGGGGTAAATCGACATAGGTGTAGTTGCCTATTCGCTTGCGGCTGAGGCGACCGGCTTGGATATCCTGGCTGATTTGCTCAAGTTTGGCCGTGGCGGGGGCGGGCATGAGTTTTTTCTGGGTTTGTGCCAGATCATCCAGCTTCACAATGTTGATGTGCGGATCGCGAGTGGGGAGGGGCGGTACATCCGGGACTGGGGGCACGGGCGGCTCTGGCCTTTGGCCTCTGGTTGGAGGGCGGGGTTGCTCAAACTCCAAGGGTGTAGAGAATTTGGGCAGGGCTTTTTCAAATGCTGTGACGTCTTTGCTGTCCACCATGGCTACGCCAGCGTCTGCCCCGTGCTGGCCTCGGGACAGGGCGATATAGGGAATGCCGGATTTTTTGAAATCCTCTGAAAAGGAGGTGACTTGAAGCCTGGCCATTTTCGCCTTGAAGGTATCCTTCATGAATGCATCCAGGGTGCTTTTTGTCTCAGGCAGCAACAAGAATCGGCGTATCGCCTGCTGGTGTGTAATTCCTTGATCGGAGGCGAGTTGATTAATACGTCGTAGGTGTTCGGGCTTGCTTGCAAACACCTTCAATGCAGCATCTCGCCATGTATAAAGTTCATATTTTGCCGCGAATTTATCCATCGCGGTCTGATGTCTATTCGTGATGGCGTACCCGACAAATTCTGCCTCTGTATCGGGGTCGAGAACGGCAATCGATGTTCTGATTTGTTTGTCGAGCTTGTCGTTTTTGCCAATGAGCCTTTTGACTTTTTTAAACAGCTCCTCCTTGTCAAACGCAGACAAAGGTTGCGCAAAATGCTGTGTCGACAGGTGTATATGTTCAAGCGTGGCCAGTTCGAACCGCAGGTTTAACACGGCGCTACGTACTCTTTCTTGATTGACTCGGCTCAAGCTTCTCGGGTTTGCTAGCCAGCGGCGAAATTCAGCTTCATCCAGGGCGCCGAGCTGTTGTCGGGCCTGAGTGATCAAATCGAGTTTCTGGGCAGCACCGGTTTGTTCTATGACGCGTGCGAAATCCCGCATTTCCCCTTCTGTTGCGAACAGCCGCATGGCCGCGAGCAGGTCCGCGTCCACTTGCTGTTCAGGGGTCAGAGAACGCAGGGTACCCAGAAGGGAACCTCCGCCTATAGCATTTCGTTCGAAACGGGGCTTCCAGCTCTTTGCGTCTCCTGGCACGACCATAAAGTCCACCTGGTTACCTGCCGGGTCTTTCACATAGCGTGCGCCGTCTTCTACATAGGACTGATACAGGTGATAGCGGCCTGTTGGGTCGCGCATCGCGATGAACTGGTTATTGTGTTTATCAAGAAAGTACGGTGCGCTGCCCGACTGGCGGGTCAGCTTGTATCTGTGGATGCGGGCAAACTCGACGGCGTCAAAGAACGGCGCTATCTGCTCAGGCAGCCGATACGGCGCCGCATTGACCCAGGCGGGTTCCAGCGGGCGGACTGAAGCACCGGTCTGTACGATACCGATGTTCCTGCCCGTACCGATTTTACTCGCCAGTCCCGGAATGCGCCGCCCAAGCTGTTTGGCCACGTCTAATCCACGGTTGATACCTCGGCGCAAAAACGACAGGGCGGTTTTGCCGGGTATCAGCCCGAGCAGAAAATCGGCTGCCTCCACCCCAAACATAAAGGCGTTCACCGCCGACTCGCGGAAAATTTGCGCGTTGCTCCGTGAACGGTAATCGGCGTGCGCGAGCTGAAAACCCAGTTGCGCCGAATACAGGTAGGCGTGGAAATTGCCGGTTATCGGTGACAAGGTGTAGCGGTACACACTGCGCGTATCGTTGAAGATCCGCGTTATCTCGTTCGTATCCTTTGTGGCCATCTGGCGTCTGAAATAGGTCTGCCATTCGGGTTTTGCTTTCAGCGTGTCCAGCTCTGCCAGCCCGTTGACCAGTTCCCTGAAGGGCCCGCCATCTGGCGCATCCGGGGTATACAGCACACTGACCCCATCGGGCTTGGTGCCTTTTCGATGAATGACCAGGACGCGATGCATGACCTGTCCCCCTTGACCCCTCTCCTGGGCGGCACCCAATACCAACAGGTTGACCTCTATCTCGAACTCGCTGACCCGGGGCCGAGTAGTTGAGTCGGGGTGCTCAGTGACTGCCTTTATCCAGTCAAGCCCACTGCCTGGTGTCTTGAATGTAAACAGCTTGGCGGCGTCAGGGTTGAGACGGCTCTCGAGGGCGTCCTTGTTCATTCTTGCCGCGTTGGCGCGCTGCCAGGCTGTTGCGAAGGTACTTGCCCCGCTGCTCTGCGAGAAGGCTGAGCGCAGATACGTATCGTATTTTTGGCCAATGTCAGCCTCTGTGGCGAGGGCACGCAAATCGTCGTTCCCGAGTTTTCCGTGAGGGTTGCCGGCCGTGTCGACGATGTTGACGGTGGCGCTGACTATTCTGTGTATGTCATGCACCGACCAAGGGTCGACATTCCGCTGGGTGTAACTTGCGAGTGTGCGCAAATCCACCACGGCTTGGGTACGCCAGGTGCCCCACACCAGTTTTTGACCCGGCAGGCACTGCGGGATATGGATCTTGCGGTCTTCGCTGATGTAGACAAGGGTCGCCGCCTCGTTACGATACCCCGTCACCTCGGCGGACCGTGAGGACGTTGTCACGCGCAGATGAACCAGGCTTCTATAAGGGTCAATATCCACATTGGCATACGCAGGTTTCTGTTTTTTCAGCACCCGGTCGGTCTCCTGCTGGGAGAACGCTTCCAGTGTCAAGATCCTCTCAAGATGAGGCGCGAGCTCCTCATTGCTGTCAATCAGTTCCTGCTCCAGTTGCCTGTACCGGGCCTGGTCTTGCTCGTTGGAGGCTTTCAACCATGCAGGTTCAGTCGTCAACAAACGTAGGGTGCGTGCCATAAAGGCATTCGCGACATCCAACTGTGGCGTCAGGTCTGCGGCCAGGTTGAGTTCGCCTGTGGTGGGTAAGGGCTCCCTGTGCAAGCTATTACGGATAGAGAAATGTTGCCTGACTCGCAATGCGCGAACACTGTCAGCAATCACGTCAGCGTCTATCGGTGACGGGGCCGTCGTCAGTACGGGCAAGCCGTTCAGCGCGGCGCGGGCGGCCGTCGGCAGGCTTGCGATCAATAGCTTGCCTGCCGCTGAGCCGTCTTGTATGCGCGTTGCGACGGCGTCATTCAACCGCGCCAGGTTTTCAAATTCCTCAAACTCCTCGCTGGGGCTATAGAGCATCACTTTACCCGTCAGAGGGGTCTTGCCCGTGGGGGCCAGAATGAATGCGCCGGCGAATTCACTGCCATCCTCCAGTGCCAGCCGGTACACCGTGGGCCTGTTGTCGAGGGTAAACACCTGTTCACGTGCCGCAGCACTTGGGTACTTGAGCACGTTCTCCGCCAGCCTTTGTGCATGCGCCGACAACGTGCCGTCCACCGAGCGCAATGCCAGTTGATGAGCCAGCACTTGTCGTCGCAGTGCGACCAATTGCCCCTCCGTGTCGGGTTGGGAGGGCTCGCCAGTCCCCCAGAATGTATTCAGGCTCAACGTGATGGCAATTTCCAGCCTGGCGGCCAGGGTTGTCATCGAGGCAGTGGGAGATAGGCGTTTATCGGCGTCCAGGGTGTTGCATTCGCGGTAGAAGGCGCCGCTCTCTTTGGTCAGATAAGACTCCTCGCCAGGCATGCGTAAGGTGGCCAGCAGCGAGCCCAGTGGTTTGCAGGACAGCAGGTGCTTTTGCCCTTCCTGGTCTTCGCGATAGCGGCTGTAAAAAATCTCGTTGGGATTGATGGGCAGATGTACATCGGGAAATATCTCGGCCAGTTGCTGCTGGTACACGCGGCCGACACTCGGCTGTCGCCTTACCAGCTCAGAGGTCTGTGCGTTGAGTTTGTCGAGTTCACGAGTGAGGTGAGCCAGCTGTTCTTCGGCGGAAAGTGACGCCGGTGGCACGACTGCAAGCGTCATCGGTTGCACGGTAGTGGTGGACGCGCTGTCGGCCGGTAGAGGTTGCGGTTCGTCAGTGGGTGATTCGTTGAGTGGAGGCGATGAATTGTGCATGAGTAAACTCTTATAAAGGCGCGGCGCACCGAGGTGCAGCGAGCCTGCTGAATATGAGTTTGCGAGTGTAGGGTGGTCGAAACTGCGCCTGGCGGTGTATGTATGTCGGAATAAAATCGCCCTGCGCGCGCGAGTTGCGTGTGCAGAATGCGCGTGGGATCCTTGGCCGCTTTTCAATCCGAGAGAGGGCGTTCCATGTCCAAGACTATCCGCATTGCGGCCGCGCTGTTGATCCGTGGCGACGGTCAAACCCTGCTGGTGCGCAAGCGCGATACCCTGGCTTTCATGCAACCGGGTGGCAAGATCGACGCCGGCGAGCAACCTGCCGAGGCGCTCGCCCGTGAGTTGCACGAGGAGCTGAACCTGCGCATTGAACCGAGCGAAGCTGTTTATCTTGGTCAGTTCTCGGCACCCGCGGCCAACGAGCCGGGTTTTATCGTACAGGCTGAATTGTTCAAGGTGCGGATCGACGTCACCGTCACCCCTGCAGCAGAGATTGAAGAGGTGTGCTGGATCGATCCCATGGGCGAAAGTGTATTGCACCTAGCGCCGTTGACGCGCGATTTGATCCTGCCGTTCTATCGCGATTCACTGGCTACCGTATGATGATTCGCCCGCTGGACGCCGACGATGCGCAAGCCTATCGGGCACTGATGCTCGAGGCCTATGGCGCGTATCCGCAAGCGTTCACGTCCAGTGTCGCGGAGCGCGCCTCGATGCCATTGAGTTGGTGGGAAAAGCGTCTCGACAGCCCGCTGGATTGCCTGTTGGGCGGCTTTGATGGGGAGCGACTGGCCGGCATCGTCGGCCTGGCCTACGAGCCTCGCGAAAAGGCGCGGCACAAGGTGACCTTGTTCGGCATGTACGTGACCGAGGCTTATCAACAGCAGGGGCTTGGGCGGCAACTGGTGCAAGCCGCACTGGAAGAAGCCCGCCGCCACCCGCGCCTCAAACTGATCCAACTGACCGTCACCGCCGGCAATGACGCCGCCTTTGCGCTCTACCAGCGCTGCGGCTTCATTCAATACGGCCTCGAGCCACTGGCCGTGCGGGTAGGCCTGGAGTACTTCGACAAGATCCACATGTGGCGTGAACTGCAAGTTGACTAACTGCCCGATCGCTCCTACGCGCGGGAACGATCGAGCACTGTAGGAGCGAGCTTGCTCGCGAAAAACGCCAACGATAACGCGTGCTTCCTGAATAAACGCGGCGCCTGTGAGTTTTTCGCGAGCAAGCTCGCTCCTACGGCAAGGCGATGACATTATTTCGATGAAGCTGTTCCCCGCTCAACGCACCGCGCTGACGCCATCCAGCGTGGAGAACGAGGTGTCCTTGGCCGTCAGCAAAAAGTCGCGCATGTAAGGCGCATCCAGCATGTCGGCACGAATGCCCGCATACAAGGTGGCGAACAACCCCTTCTCGCCCAACCGCTTGGCCTTCACATACCCGCGCGAGCTGTATTCATGCAGCGCCCAGTGGGGCATGCCACACACCCCACGGCCGCTGGCCACCAGTTGCATCATCATCACCGTCAGCTCCGAGGTCCGTACCTGGGCCGGTTCGACGTCGGCCGGTTCAAGGAAACGGGTGAAGATGTCCAGGCGGTCACGCTCCACCGGGTAGGTGATCAGGGTTTCGGTCAGCAGGTCTTCCGGCACGATGTAGGACTTGTTCGCCAGTGCGTGCTGGTTGGCCACCGCCAGCATGGCTTCGTAGGTGAACAGCGGCACGTAGGTGATGCCCGGCAGTTCCAGCGGGTCGGAGGTCACCACCAGGTCCAGGTCGCCACGGGCCAAGGCCGGCAGCGGCGCGAAGGCAAAGCCCGAGGCCAGGTCCAACTCGACTTCCGGCCAGGCATCGCGGAACTGGTCGATGGTCGGCATCAGCCACTGGAAACAACTGTGGCATTCGATCGCCATGTGCAAGCGCCCGGCGGTGCCGCCGGCCAGGCGCGCAATATCGCGCTCGGCACCGCGCAACAACGGCAGGGTGGCGTCGGCCAATTGCAGCAGGCGCAGGCCAGCGCTGGTGAAGCGCACCGGTTTGGTCTTGCGCACGAAAAGCGGCATGCCCAGGCGCTCTTCCAGTTCTTTGAACTGATGGGAGAGGGCGGACTGGGTCAAGTGCAGGCGTTCGGCGGCTTCCACCAGGCTGTCGGCTTCGCGCAAGGCGTGCAGGGTTTTCAAATGACGGATTTCGAGCACAGGCGCTCCATGAATATAATTTGCGACGAAAACGGATTGCTTGATTTTGTCTCATGTTGTGGGGCGTGTCGACCACGACCACTGGGCACTCTTCATCAAACTGTCATCGAACTGTGGCAGCGCGCTTGAACAAACTTCATCAGACTCGCGCTCTACTGGGGTTCTGCGTTTTGGTGTTTTTCATGCGTGCGTTGTTTTTAGTGGCCGCTCTCCTGTTCGGCCTGCCGTCCTTTGCGGCTTCTCGATGTGATGTCAATGTCCCGACCCAAACGGTCGACCTGGCTCAGGTGAGCATCGCCTATCAAAGTATCGGCCGTGCGTCCGACCCTGCGTTGCTGCTGGTGATGGGCCTGGGCGGGCAGTTGATTCACTGGCCGGATGAAGTGGTGGTTGCGCTGTGCGAACAAGGCTTTCGGGTGATTCGCTACGACAATCGCGACGTCGGCCTGTCGACTTGGCGGCAGGCGCCGGCGAGCGCCAACCTGACTTTCGAAGTGCTGCGCTACAAGCTCGGCCTGCCGGTGGCCGCGCCCTATACCTTGACCGACATGGCCGACGACGCTCTGGGTTTGATGGACGCGCTGCAGGTGCAGCAATTTCACGTACTCGGCGCGAGCATGGGCGGCATGATCGCCCAGCACCTGGCAGCCATGGCGCCGCAGCGCGTGGAAAGCCTGACCCTGATCATGACCAGCTCCGGCGCCGAGGGCCTGCCCGCGCCGAATGCGGCGCTGGTGCAATTGCTGTCGCGGCGCAGCGCGCCCAACCGTGAGGTGGCGCTGGAGCAACAGGCGGATTTGCTCGCGGCGTTGGGCAGCCCGGATATCAAGGACGATCGCCAGGCGTTGCTGCACCAGGCGGCGGTGTCCTATGACCGCGCCTTCAACCCCGAAGGCGTGAAGCGCCAGATCATGGCGATCCTGGCCGAGCCAAGTCGTGTGCCCTTGCTCAACCAACTGCGCGTGCCTGCGCTGGTGGTGCATGGCACCGCCGACCCCTTGCTGCCGGTGATGCACGGCGTGCACCTGGCCGCGCATATCCAGGGCAGCCAGTTGAAATTGATTCCCGGCCTGGCCCACCGTTTTCAGGAAGCGTTCAAGACGCCCTTGTTGGCGGCGGTGTTGCCCTACCTGCAAGCCCATCGCCAGGATGCCGCGCACTGGGCGCAGATCGATTTGAGCGAGCCTTCGAAGGTGCTGTGAAGGTGGTGTATCGTGCAACCTTTATGCGCATGATTGCCCGCGAGGTTGCCCACCATGAGTACTCCCCTGAAAATCGATTTCGTCAGCGACGTATCCTGCCCCTGGTGCATCATCGGCCTGCGCGGCTTGACCGAAGCCCTCGACCAGCTCGGCAGCGAGGTGCAGGCCGAGATTCATTTTCAACCGTTCGAACTGAACCCGAACATGCCCGCCGAAGGTCAGAACATCGTCGAGCACATCACCGAAAAGTACGGCTCCACGGCTGAAGAGTCCCAGGCTAATCGTGCGCGTATCCGTGACATGGGCGCCGCGTTGGGCTTTGCGTTCCGTACCGATGGTCAGAGCCGTATCTACAACACCTTTGACGCGCACCGTCTGTTGCACTGGGCCGGGTTGGAAGGTTTGCAGTACAACCTCAAGGAAGCGCTGTTCAAGGCGTATTTCAGCGATGGCCAGGACCCTTCCGACCACGCGACCTTGGCGATCATCGCCGAAAGTGTCGGCCTGGACCTTGCGCGCGCCGCCGAGATTCTTGCTAGCGATGAATACGCCGCCGAGGTCCGCGAGCAGGAGCAGCTGTGGGTTTCCCGTGGGGTGAGTTCGGTGCCGACCATTGTCTTCAATGACCAATATGCGGTGAGCGGTGGGCAACCGGCTGAAGCCTTCGTCGGTGCGATTCGCCAGATCATCAACGAATCGAAATCCTGAGGCCGAGCACGGAGCAAAATGTGGGAGCTGGCTGTCAGTTGCAAATGAGGTGGCTGACACACCGCCATCGCAGGATAGGTATCTACACAACTTTGGTGTGCTGGGCCTGTGGCGAGGGAGCTTGCTCCCGTGACGGCCTGGCAGCCGGCGCCTATCTACCTGGCACCCCGCGATCCAAATGTGGGAGCTGGCTTGCCTGCGAAGGCGGCCTGGCAGTCAACACAGTTGGACCGGGTACATATCCGTTATTTCGGTAACGGCCGCTTAAGGTTCCGCCCTGACGGCGTCTTACTTTTGAAAAGCGCAAAAGTAAGCAAAACGCTCTTGCCCCACCACTCGGCACCTCGCTTAGGCTCGGTGTGCCCGTAATCCGCCAGTGATTTGGGGGGCCGCCGCCACGCGCCATCCATGGCGCGGGGCGGCTAAACCGGCATCCCTGCCGGTTTACCCCCCAAATCACTGTCGAATTCCGGCCAGCGTGGTTTAACGGGGCGCTTAAGATCAAAAGCAGATCAAGAGCAGATCAAGAACAGATCAAGAGCGGCTCGCTTCGCATCGTGGTTAGCGTCTGCTGTTGCAACGCGCAAAGTTGTGTAGATACCTATGGCCATCGCAGGCAAGCCAGCTCCCACATTTGATCTGTGTGGGCGTTAAGAGAAACGCTGGCCCATCCCTTGCATTACCCCCCTAAAGCCCAACCGGCCTGCGGTTGGGCGCTGCCATTAGGGGTGAAACTTACCTTGAACATTCTTGACCTTGACCACAGCCTCACCGGCCAGGCACCGATTGCCCGGCGGTTGGCCAGCGGTCGGGCCACGCGCCTGGACCTGCTGGACCTGGGCCCGAAATTGCGTTTGTGGTCCACCGAAAAAACCTGGAAGCGTTTCGTTGAGCGCCTGGCCCAGCGGCCCCGGCCCCGTGATGCGCGCCCGGAACTCCTGTTTGTCGGCTCCGGCGATTATCACCACCTCACGCCGGCCTTTTTGGCCGACCTCAAAGAGCCTGTCAGCCTGATCCACTTCGACAACCACCCCGACTGGGTGCGTTTTGCGCCCAAGCGGCACTGCGGTTCGTGGGTCAACCGGGCGTTGAAGATGCCGGCGATCCAACGCATCGTCACCCTCGGCCCGTGCAGCGATGACCTGCATAACCCGCAACTGCGCGGCGGCAACCTCGGCGCCCTCAAGCGCGGGCGTTTGCAGTTGTTTCCCTGGCAGCATCCGCCATCCAAGGTCTGGGGCCGGGTCGGTGACGGCGCGGGCCACCAGCAACAGGAAAACCATCTGCACTGGCGCAACCTGGCGGACCTGGATTGGGCAGCCTTCCTCGATCAGATGATTGCCAGCCTGCCCACCGAAGCGATCTGGATCACCATCGACAAAGATGTACTCGCCAGTGAAGACGCCGCCACCAACTGGGATCAGGGCGGCATGCGCCTGACCCATTTGCTCCAGGCCCTGCGGGCATTGGCGGCGGGTAAACGCATCATCGGCATCGACGTCTGCGGTGAGTTCGCCACGCCGGCATTCAGCAACGCGTTCAAGCGCTGGGAAGCCAAGTCCGACCAGCCGCCACCGGAGCGCTGGAGCCCGCAAGACTTGCAGCGTAACGCCGCAACCAATGAAGCCTTGATCGACCTGTTTGAGGAGCTGTTCCCGTGACCCTGACCGTGGTGTTGTTACTGGCGTTTTCCATCGTCCTGGATGTGATTGGCCAGCTGTGTTTCAAACTGGGCGTGGACCGTTTGCCGCAACTCGATGGCGGTTTTCGCCTGCGTGCCTTTTGGGGCCAGGTGTTCAATGCGCCGCTGCTGTGGGCCGGCGTCGGCGCCTATGTGATTGAGTTTTTTGTCTGGCTCGAAGCGCTGTCCCGTGCGCCCTTGAGTCTGCTGTTTCCGCTGGCGGCGTTGGCCTATTGCCTGGTGGTGTTGGCGGGCAGGGTGGTGCTCAAGGAAGCCGTCAGCCGACGTCGCTGGCTGGGCACGTTGGTGATCATGTTGGGTGTGATGTTGGTAGCAATCGCGGGGAACCAGGCATGACAACGCAAACACTCAATACCGGCTGGCTGCATGGGCGGCTTGGCACCCTGGTGCTGTGGGCACTGCTGATCGCCACCGAAAGCGCCGGGCAGTTATTCACCAAGGTGGCCGGCGATCAGTTGGGGCCGATGGACTTCAGTTGGCAATGGCTGGCCGACGTGGCGCGCAACCCAGGAATTCTGGCGGCGATTGCCAGCTATCTCGGGGCGTTTTTTGTGTGGATGCTGATTTTGCGGCGTAGCAGCTTGTCCCTGGCGTTTCCGCTGAGTTCGCTGGTGTTTGTGGCCGTACTGCTGGGTTCTTGGCTGGGGCTGGGGGAGCACATCAGCGCGTTGCATTGGGTGGGCGTGGTGGTGATTATCGGTGGTATCGCGCTGTTGGCTGAAGGTGAAGAACACTGAAGTTAGTGCTATGAAACACAAGCCCAATGTGGGAGCGGGCTTGCTCGCGAATGCGGTGGATCAACTAAGTATTAGCTGACTGACACACTGCTTTCGCGAGCAAGCCCGCTCCCACATTTTGCTCCCGGTTTTGCTTCCGGGTAATTCAGTCGAAGGTGTAGCTGATCGCCGTCTGCACCTGGCCCTGATTCACCTGGCCAGCCTCCTTGACGATGCTGCTCTTGGCCGCCGACCCCACCAGGTGTACCCAGCTGGCGCTGGTCAGCAGTGACCAATGGGGCGCCAGGGGGAAGGAAAAACTTTGACTCAGCGTCACGTTCTGAAAGCCGCCACTCGCGTTATACGGCCGCAGGCCTGAAGCGACAGCTTCGTTGTTGTCCACGCCGAAGAAGGTATTGGTCTGGCGCGCATCGGCAAAATGCGCAACCAGGCCGCTGCTGCCGATAATCCCGCCACCCAAGGGGTAACCCAGTTCGCCGCCGATTTTACCCAGGGCGCCGCTCTGGGAATGCCCGCCGCCCACGGCCTGGCCCAATTGCGCGTAGACCCGCCAGAAATTGGCCGGGGCGTATTGGACGAAACCGCCCACTTCCGCCATGTCCGACACGTTGCGCAGGCCTTGCAACTCACCGTTGGAGGTGCGCCCCGAGAGGTAGTTGATATAGGGGCCAGCGGTAAGGCCGTGGGTGTCCAGCGCGCTCCAGGTGAGGCCGTCATCGGTGCTCAGGCTCACGTCGCCCCAATCCAGGTCCAGGTACGGCACCGGCCGGGTTTCGTAGCGGCTGCCGGTGGGGTCGTGGGGCTGATAGCTGAGGCCAGCACCTACGTCGCCCGTGATGCCCTCTGCCCATGCGGCACTGCAAAGGCCCCACCCTCCAAGTAAACCGGTGAATACAGCAGCAGTGAGCTTGGACATGGAGACGTTTCCTGAAAGTAGGCAGGCGCGCATGAACGCGCAAACCGGCGCGGCTGCGCAAGCACTCATGTTGTTTGTAGCAAGCTACAAAAATTGTAGCTCCTGCGACATATATCGCTGCGCATTTCGCGCCAACCCCCGGCCCTGCGGGTTTTGGCCAGTTGGCACAGTCCCTGCTCTATCCCTTGGCAAGCGCAGACAGCGCGCCCCTCCAAGGCCCTTTACCTGAAGGAAAGGCAGATGATCAACTGGCATATCGTGTGTGACTTCGACGGGACCATTACCCCCAGCGATGTCATCGACAACGTCCTCCAACGCTTCGCCGGCCCCGAGTGGGAAACCATTGAGCAGGAATGGCTGGATGGGCATATCGGTTCACGCGAATGCCTGAGCCGCCAACTGGCGCTGATCAAGGCCACCCCGGCTGAACTGCTGGCCTACTTCGACAGCGTCGAGATCGACCCGGATTTCCCGGACTTCGTCGATCATGTCATGGGCCTGGGTGCTTCCATCGAAGTGGTCAGCGACGGCATCGAGCAGGGCATTGCCCGCATCCTCTCGCGCAACTACGTGACCCTGTTGCCGATCCTCGCCAACCGCCTGCGCCAGGTCGACCAGGACAGCTGGCGCATCGACTTCCCGTATGCCAGCGATGCCTGCCGCGCCGCGTCCGGTAACTGCAAGTGCAAATCCACGCCGCGCAACAAGCGCGTGCTGGTGATCGGTGACGGCAAGTCCGACATGTGCGTGGCTTCCACCGCCGACTTCGTGTTCGCCAAAGGCAGCCTCGCCGACTACTGCGTCGCCCATCAGATTCCTCATGCGCGCTTCGACACCTTTGCGCAAGTGCCGGCGTTGCTGGCCAAGTTGCCACAAGGCCTCGCCGCCAACGCCACCACCTTCAACACCTCTTCTGACAAACAGGAACTCTTCCATCATGTCTGATATCCGTATCGCTACCGCCGAAGACCAGGTGCTTCTGGATAAAGAAGCCAAGTACTGCTCCTACGGCGACACTGTTCACTACATCGAGCCACCGCGGATTTTCAGTCGCTGCGAAGGCTCCTATGTGTGGGACACCGAAGACCAGGCCTACCTCGACCTTCAAATGTGGTACTCGGCTGTCAACTTCGGCTATGCCAACCCGCGCCTGAACAACGCGCTGAAAAAGCAGATCGACACGCTGCCGCAAATCGCCAGCCAGTACCTGCACAAAGGCAAGATCGAGCTGTCGGAAATGATCGCGGTCGACGCCAAGAACAAGTTCGGCCTCGATGGCCGTGTGCACTTCAACGTCGGCGGTTCGCAGTCCATCGAAGACTCCCTGAAAGTGGTGCGTAACGCCAGCAATGGCAAGAGCCTGATGTTCGCCTTCGAAGGCGGCTACCACGGCCGGACTCTCGGCGCCTCGTCGATCACCTCCAGCTTCCGCTATCGTCGTCGCTATGGTCACTTTGGCGAACGCGCCAACTTCATCCCATTCCCGTACCACTTCCGTGGTCCGAAGGGCATGACCAAGGAAGAATACGGCAGCCAATGCGTGCAGCAATTCGCTCGTCTGTTCGAGACTGAATACAACGGTGTCTGGGACCCGAAAACCAACCAGTGCGAATACGCGGCCTTCTACGTCGAGCCGATCCAGGGTACCGGCGGCTACGTGATCCCGCCGATGAATTTCTATCGCGAGCTCAAGCAGGTCCTGGACCAGCACGGCATCCTGATGGTGTCGGATGAAATCCAGATGGGCTTCTACCGCACCGGCAAGCTCTGGTCGATCGAACACTTCGACGTACAGCCGGACGTGATCGTGTTCGGCAAGGCGCTGACCAACGGCCTCAACCCACTGGGCGGCATCTGGGCCCGTGAAGAGTTGATCAACCCGAAGATCTTCCCGCCAGGTTCTACCCACTCCACTTTCGCCTCCAACCCATTGGGCACGGCGGTGGGCCTGGAAATGTTCAAGATGACCAGCGAAGTCGACTACGGCGCCATGGTCATGGCCAAGGGCAAATACTTCCTCGAAGGCCTGCAAGACTTGCAAAAACGCTTCCCGATCATCGGTGATGTGGACGGCCTGGGCCTGGCGCTGCGCTGCGAGATCTGCGGCCCGGATGGCTTCACCCCGGACAAGGCGACCCTGGACTACATGGTCGAAGAAGGCATGAAAGGCGACATGGTGGTAGATGGTCAGAAACTCGGGCTGATCCTCGACGTGGGCGGTTACTACAAGAACGTGATCACCCTGGCGCCGTCCCTGGAGATCAGCTACCCGGAAATCGACCTGGGCCTCAAGTTGCTCGAGCAATTGCTGGTGCGAGCGACCACGCGGTGAATGCTCAAGGGATCGACCTCGGTGAAGGCACTGCCGGTTTCGTTCTCGGTGATGGTCCGGTCGGGATCCTGTTGATCCACGGCCTGACCGGCACACCGACCGAGCTGCGCCAGGTCGCCAAGGGCCTGGCCAAGGCGGGCAACTGCACGGTGTATGTGCCCACGCTGGCCGGGCACTGCGGCGACAACAGCGACTTGCAAGCTACGGGGTGGCAGGACTGGTACGAAGGCGTGCGCAAGACCTTCGTACAGGTCAAGCAACGCCACGCCCAGGTGTTTGTCGGTGGCTTGTCCATGGGCGCGGTGATGTCGATGTATGTGGCGTCCGAACACCCCGGGCAAGTTGCCGGGTTGCTGATGTATTCCACCACCTTGAAGTACGACGGCTGGAGCATCAACAAACTGGCGTTTCTCACGCCCTTGCTGATGAAGATTCCGTTCGGCGTACACATCTGTAGCTTCGAAGAGAAGCCACCCTACGGCATCAAGAACGAGCGCCTGCGGGCCATCGTCGAGCGGCAGATGAAGGAAGGCGAAAGCAGCGAGGCGGGGTTGCTGACCATGGAAGGCATCACCGTGCGCGAGCTGCACCGCATGAACGCCGTGGTCAAGAAACGCATGCCGCAGATCAAGGTGCCGGCGCTGGTGCTGCACTCCATCGAGGACGACATCACCAGCCGCTGGAACGCTGACTACGTAGAGCGCCACCTCGGCGGGCCGGTGACCAAGATCCTGTTGGACAACTGCTACCACATGATCACCGTCGATTTGCAGTACCGGAGGGTGATCGAGTTGAGTGCCGGGTTTGTCGAGCAGCACGCAGTGCAACTCAATCGTGTGGCGTGATCCGCTTACTTGTAGGAGCGAGCTCGCTCGCGAAGGTCGTTAACGATAACGCGTACTCCCAGTTTGAACGCGGTGTCTGTTCGATTTTCGCGAGCAAGCTCGCTCCTACAGTAGAGCGGTGTTGATAAGGAAAAACTGTGATAACCACCCAAGCCTACCCGACCATCCGGGCTATCCAGCGCGATGCATGGAACGATTGTTTTCCCGGTGCCCTGGAGGATTGGGACTATTACCTGGCCGTGGAAAACGCCGCGATCGATGACTTCCAGTGGCGTTACCTGGCGGTCTTTGAGGATCAAACGCTGGTGGCCGTAGCCGCCGCGTTCATCACCCATTATCGTCTCGACACCACCGTGTCGGGGGCCGGCAAGCGCTTGACCGAGCGCCTGGAGCGGCTGTGGCCGGGGGCTCTGCAACTGGCCTTGTACGCCATCGGTTCGCCGGTGGCTGAACGCTGTGATGCCGGTGTCGCCAGCCATGTGCCCGAATCCCGGCGCCCGTTGCTGTTGCAGCAGTTACTGGCGGCTGCGCGCAGCGATGCCGATGCGCTCGGTATCGGCTTGCTGGCGGTCAAGGATGCGCCCACCAACGACCCGCATTGGGCCCAGAGCTGCCTTGCCGCAGGTTTTCAAAGCATGCCCAGCTTGCCCACGGGGGTGCTGCCGCTGCCCTACGGCTCGGTGGATGCCTACCTCGGCTCGCTGGGTAAATCCACGCGCAAGGATCTGCGCCGCAAACTGCGCGCACCAGGGCCGCGGGTCGAGTGGAGGCGCAATATCGACGACGTGCTGCCCGAGGTCATGCGCCTGTATGAAGCCACACTTGCGCGCGCAGACTTGCAGTTCGAACGCCTGCCCGCCGGTTACTTCACGGGCGTGCTCGAACACCTTCACGAGCGGGCGGTCTGTGTTCTGTACTGGGTGGATGAGCGCCTGGTGGCGTTCAACCTGATCCTGCTGGATGAGCATCGGCTGGTGGATAAGTTCTTTGGCCATGACCTGGCGTTCAGCCGCGAGTACAACCTGTACTTCCGTAGCTGGCTGACCAATGTCGACTACTGTATTCAACACGATATTGCTGTGTACGAGTGCGGCCAGGCCGGGTATGCCAGTAAACTGCGTTTGGGCTGTGAGTTCGAGGGCAACAGCCTGTTCTTCCGCCACCGCAACCGGCTGATCAACGGCCTGCTCACGCTTGTAAAACTGTTTATTCGACCGGATCGTTCCGACCCTGCCATGGCTGCTGCGATAAGCGAAACCTGATGATTACCAAGACCCGCCAGAAAGCCCGCCCCTTTGCCATTTCGCGTTGGAGCGTCCAGCGCAAGCTGGTACTGGCGTTCTGGCTGGTCAGCGTGATTCCCACCATGATCGCGGCTGAACTGGCCGCCACAACGCTGTCGCAGATTTTCGACAGCAACGTGCGGATCTGGCTGCAAGAGTCGACCAAGATCGTCAAGGATGAAATCGGCGACATCCTTCACGACAACGCGCGCATGGCCAAGCTGTTCCTGCGCTACACCAGCCCGCCGTCATCCAAAAATGCCGAGAAGCACGACCGGCTCACCGCCGACATTGCCGATGCCACCGATATCGACGTGGTCGCGCTGATTCGCACCAGCGACCGTAAAGTGATGTTCAGCACGGCCGCCGATGACATCGTCAGGCAGATCAGCCTCACCAGCAACGCGGTGCTGCAAACCGTGCAAGTCGCCGGCGTGAGCACGGGCCTGGTGGTGTCCACCTTCGAAACCAGCCGTGACGGCGTGGATTACCTATTGCTGGTCGCCACCTACCTGGACAGCAGTTTCCTCACCAGCGTGGCCGATGTGCATTCCCTCGACCTGCGTCTGTATCTGGCCAACCCTGCAGGTTTCTCCGAGATATTTTCCACCCAGCGTTTCGCCAATCACCCCTCGCGCATCCCCAAGAATGTCGAGGCGTACCTGCGCAGTACCAAGCAGCCCAGCGAGCAGTTCACTAACCAGTACAGCGGTTTGTATTGGCCGATTTTCAATGACGCCGGCGAGTTGCAAGGCGTGATCTTCAGCGGCCTGCTACGCCATACCAGCCTGGTGGGGTTGGTGAACCAGAGCAACCTGTTTGTGCTGATCTTCCTGGTCAGCTCGGCGCTGTCATTGGCGGCCGGGTTGTTGGTATCGCGGCGTCTGACCAAGCCCCTGCGCGATTTGTCCCAGGGCGTGGATGCGGTGATCTCGGGCAGTTACGCGCACCGTGTGGTGGTCAGTGGCGGTGACGAACTGGCGCAATTGAGCAGCACCTTCAACCACATGACCGAACGCCTGGGCGAGTTGCATCATCTGGAAGCCCAACTGCGTCGGCGTGACCGCTTGCATGCCCTGGGTGAAGTCGCCATGGGCCTGGCCCACGAAATTCGCAACCCATTGGGCATCATCAAGACCGCTACCCAGCTGTTACATCGGCGCGCCGACCTGGCGGAAACCGACAAGCGTCACCTGGAATATGTCATCAGCGAAGTCAGCCGCATCAACGAGCTGATTACCGAGTTTCTCGATTTCGCCAAGCCCAACCCGCCGATACGCGTGCAGCAACCGGCACGCGCCCTGGTGGAAGAAATCCTCGGTTTCTGCGGCCCGGAGCTGAGTAGCCATCGCATTGATGCGCAAATCGACGACCAGGCGCCTGGCGCGACGATCTACGCCGATGCCAAGCAGCTCAAACAGGCCTGTCTCAACCTGATTCTCAACGCCATCGATGCGATGCCCGACGGCGGGCGCCTGACCCTGGGCATTCGCAGTGTGGGCGATAACACCGTGATCAGCATCGCCGATACCGGCGAGGGCATCCCGGCGGACATGGTGGAGCGCATCTTCACGCCATTCGTCACCACCAAGGCCTCGGGCACAGGCTTGGGCCTGGCCAAAGTCTATTCGATCATGGAAAGTCACGACGGCAGCATCGAATGCGCCAGTGAGAAAGATGCCGGCGCGACCTTCAGCCTGTACATTCCGGCTGACGGTGAAGACGACGGTGAAGATGAGGACGGGCATGACGCATAACGTATTGGTGGTCGACGACGAGCCCAAGCTCTGTGATCTGCTGACCCAGGCCTTGAGCCAGAACGGCATCCAAGTGTTCAGCGCGGGCAATGGCCTGCATGCGCTCAAGGTGTTGGGAGAGGAAGACATCGACCTGGTCATCAGCGACTGGCGCATGCCGGGCATGGACGGGCCGGCGTTGCTGGCCGAGATCAAGGTGCGTTATCCGACTTTGCCGGTGATCGTGATGACGGCCTATAGCACGGTGAAAAACGCCGTGCAGTCGATGCGTAACGGCGCCTATGACTACATTGCCAAGCCGTTCGACATCGACGAGCTGGACATCACCGTGGCCAAGGCCCTGCAATTTCGCGACATCATGCGCGACAACGCGCGCATGCGTGCCGAGCTGGACGAGCATGCGCAGTTCGACAGCCTGGTGGGCGACAGCCCGGCGTTTCGCCAGGTGCTCCAGGCGGTGGACTCAGTGCGCGACAGCAACGCCACCATCCTGCTGACCGGCGAAAGCGGCACTGGCAAGGAAATGGTCGCCCGCGCCATCCACAAGCATGGCAGCCGTGCCGATCAACCCTTCGTGGCGGTCAATTGCGCGGCTATCCCTGAAGGCTTGCTGGAAAGCGAAATGTTCGGCCATCGCAAAGGCGCGTTCACCGGCGCCGTGGCAGACCGGGTAGGGCGCTTCATGCAGGCCGACAAGGGCACGCTGTTTCTCGATGAAGTCGGTGATATGCCGCTGGCCTTGCAGGCCAAGATTCTGCGCGCCCTGCAGGAGCGGGTTATCGAGCCGGTAGGCGACCCCCGCGAGCGCAAGGTGGATGTACGGGTAATTGCCGCCACCAACAAGAACCTGCTGGATGCGGTGGCGGCCAAGGAATTTCGCGAAGACCTGTATTACCGCCTGAATGTCTTTCCGATTCCGTTGCCGTCCTTGCGCGAGCGCGTGGAAGACATCGCGCCCTTGGCACGCCACTTCGCCCATACCCTGAGCGCCACCACCGGCAAACGCATCACCGGTTTCAGCCCCGAGGCGTTGCAGGCTATGGCGGCGTATCACTGGCCGGGCAACATCCGCGAGCTGCAAAACTGCGTGGAGCGCGCAACCATCGTCGCGGCTTCATCGGTGATCGAGGATATTGATTTGCCGGGGTATCTGTTTGCTTCCAAACCGAGCGAGGGCGATGTGACCGCGATCCTCAGCGACGGGCCGGGCGTACCGCGGGATCTGGATGCGGCGCTGGCCGAGGTGGAGAAAGCCTACATTCTTGCAGCGTTGCAGGAGAGCAATGGGGTGCAGGCTGCGGCGGCGCAGCGGATCGGGATTTCCGAGAGGAGCTTCTGGTATCGCCTGAAGAAGCTGGGCATTCAGGTAGACAAGATCGTGCGCTGACACACTGTGATTAAACATGTTGTAGGAGCGAGCTTGCTCGCGAAAAACGTTAACGATGACGCGGGCTTCCTGAGTAAACGCGGCGCCTGTGAGTTTTTCGCGAGCAAGCTCGCTCCTACAAAGGGCGATCCCACCTGTTTAACCGCGTTGTGTCAGGTGTGCAGGCGTACCCACACGCTGACCAACACCGTCGCGGCCATCAACCAGGCCACGGCGGCGACTGCCAGCGATGCCTCCAACCGCAGCCGATCGACCATCACATACAACGTCGCCAAATACACAAAGTACGGAATGATCGACCACATCCCGAACAGGATCGTGGTCTTCAAGTCCGCAACCGTTCGGCCTTTGCCGACGATGTAATGGGCGATCAGCGCAAAGGTGGGAAACAGCGGCACCAAGCCTGCGATGTAATAGTTTTTGGTCTTGGCCAGCGCCGCCAGAATCAGCACCACTGCGGCGCCAAGTGCGGCCTTCAAGAACAGATCCATCAGTGACTCAACCCGTATTTCTTGACCTTGTCGAACAGGGTGGTCTTGGCCATCCCCAGTTCCTGGCTGGCCTGGGTCAGGTTGCCGCCGCTGCGTTGCAGGGCATCGTTGAGCAGGTTGCGCTCAAAGGCTTCCACCGCTTCGGTAAAGGCAACCCCTTGGCTGCCGCTGCCGGCTCCGCTTTTCTTGAAGGCGGGCAGGCCGAGGGCGAAGCGTTCTGCGACGTTGCGCAGCTCACGCACGTTGCCTGGCCAGTCGTGGCTCATCAGGCTGGACAGGGTCTGGTTGTCCAGCTCCGGCACGGCGCGGTCGAAGCGTAGCGACGATTGCTGCAGGAAGTGTTCGAACAGTTGCAGGATATCTTCACGCCGCTCGCGCAGGGGCGGCAGTTCCAGGGTGACCACGTTGAGGCGGTAGTACAGGTCGCTGCGGAACTGGCTGGCGCGGCTCAACTCGTCGAGGTCGGACTTGGTAGCGGCGATTACTCGGCAATCTACCGCTACGCTCTGGTTCGAACCCAAGCGTTCCAACGTGCGTTCTTGCAGCACTCGCAGCAATTTGATCTGCAGGTTGATCGGCATGCTCTCTACTTCATCGAGGAACAGCGTGCCTTGATGGGCATGCTCGATCTTGCCGATGCGACGTTTGCCGGCGCCGGTGAAGGCGTTGGCTTCGTGGCCAAAAATCTCGCTTTCAAACAGGTTTTCCGGCAGGCCACCGCAGTTGAGGGCAACGAACTGGTGGGTGTGGCGCCGGCTGAAATCATGCAGGCAGCGTGCGACCAGTTCCTTGCCGGTGCCGGTCTCGCCTTCGATCAGCACGTTGGCCGAGGTATCGGCGACATTGGCAATCAGTTCGCGCAGGTTTTGCATGGCCGGCGAGCGGCCGATGATGCGGCCTTCCAGCGAGTCGCGCTCGGCCAGTTGCCGACGTAGCGACCAGACTTCCCGCGCCAGCCCGCGTTGTTCCAGGGCGCGGCGTGCCACGTCAACCAGGCGTTCGGGCGAGAAGGGCTTTTCCATGAAGTCGTAGGCGCCGTTACGCATGGCGCCCACCGCCATGGAGATATCGCCATGCCCGGTGATCAGCACCACCGGCAGGCTTTTATCCAGGGCCTTGAGGCGGGTCAGCAGTTCCAGGCCATCGATGCCCGGCAAGCGGATGTCGCTGATGACAATGCCGGCGAAGTTTTCGCCGATACGCTTGAGCGCTTCTTCGGCGCTGCCCACGCCGACGCTGGTAATGTCTTCCAGCGCCAGTGCTTGCTGGCAACCGAGCAGTACATGGGGGTCGTCTTCGACGATCAGCACGGTGAGGTCTTGGGCTTGTGTATTCATGTCGACTCAGCTCGTTGAGCGCCCACCAATGGCAGGTTCAGGACAAAGGCGGTACCACCATTGGCCGGATGTTCCACGGCCAGGCTGCCGCCGGTGGCGGCCGCGAGGCTCGCGGAAAGGGTCAGGCCCAGGCCCAGGCCTTGTTCGCCGGGCTTGGTGGTAAAAAAGGGTTCGAACAAATGCTTGCGCGCTTCAGGGTCGATGCCGTGGCCATTATCACGCACCAACAGGCGGTATTTGCCGTCGCCGCTCTGGCCTTCCAGCCACAGCTGCGGCGCCGCTTGGGCCTGCATCGCATCGAGGGCGTTGCCGATCAGGTTGACCAGGATTTGCTCCAGGCGGGTTTGGTCGATCTGCAATTGGGCATTGGCAAAGTCACGGTGCACGGTCAACGGCAGGCTGTCCAGGCGCGCGCCGAGCACCTGGAACGCGGCGTCCACAGCCTTGCCGAGGCTGGCTTCGCCCTGGTCGTCACCGCGCCGGGCAAAGGAGCGCAGGCTGGCGGTAATGCGGCCCATGCGGTCGATCAGTTCGTTGATGGTCTTGAGGTTGGTGCTGGCGGTGTCCAGGGCGCCGCGCTCAAGGAAGCGGACGGTGTTGCCCGACAGCGTGCGCAACGCCGCCAGCGGCTGGTTCAGTTCGTGGGCGATGCTGGTGGACATTTGGCCAATGGCCGCGAGCTTGCCGGCCTGCACCAGTTCGTCCTGGGCGTGGCGCAGGGTTTCTTCGGCCTGGCGTCGTTCGCGAATCTGGCCCTTGAGCCTTTCGTTGCTGGCGCGCAGGTCGGCGGTGCGTTCGGCAATCCGACGCTCAAGCTGGCTGTTGGCTTCCTGCAAGGCTTCCCGTGCGGCGAGGCGGGTGGCGATGACCTTGCGCCGTTCGTTCCAGGCGATCAGCAGGAAGGCGACCAGGCCAAAGGCGACGGCCACCAGGATGCCCTGGTTGATCGCGGCGCGGCGCAGGTCGTTGAGCGGGGTGAGCAGGGTGAAGTTCCACGGCGTGTCGTTGAGCGGGCGGGTCTGCGCCAGGTAGCTGACGGCGTGCTGGTCGTTGACCACTTCGGTGTTGGCCGGGAAGGTCAATTTCTCGGTGCCTTCGTTCAGGCGCTCACGGGCCAAAGGTTGCAGTTCATTGAGCGTCGCCCAGTAATATTGCAGGCTGTGGGCCAGGCGGTCCTTGGTGTCATCGCTCAGCGGGCGTACGGCCTTGAGGCGACGCGCCGGGTCGCTGGAAAGAATAATGATGCCGTTCTCGTCGCTCACGAAGGCTTCGAGGCGCGCACGCTGCCAGCGCTCTTCAAGGGCTTCGAGGCGCACCTTGACCACGGCGACGCCGATGATCTTGCCGTGTTCTTCCAGGCCATGGGCCAGGTAATAGCCGGGCTCGCCGTTGGTGCTGCCGATGCCGTAGAAACGACCGGGCTGGCCGCGTACGGCATTCTGGAAATAGGCGCGAAAGGACAGGTCCTCACCTTGGTAACTGTCGGCATCGCGCCAGTTACTGGTGGCCAGCACGCGGCCGGTGGTGTCCATCACATAGATGGCGCGGCTGCGACTGCGGCGGTTCAGGCCTTCGAGGTAGTCGTTGACCGTCTTGCGGGTTTCCTGGTTCGGGTCGGCGAGCAGTTGGGAAACACTGGACTCCAGCTCCAGCAGGCTGGGCAGGTAGGTGTACTTGCTCAGTTCGCTTTCGACGGTGCGGGCGTGCAGCTCCAACTGGCGTTCGCCATTGTCGCTGAGGGCGCGGATGCCGTAGTAGTCACTGACCCAGAAGCCGATATAACCCAGGCCGACCATCAGGGCGATGATCAACGGCGGCAGGAACAGTTGGCGTATCAGACGAGGCTTCACGGCAAGTGATGGCGGCGCGGCGCGATATTGATTGGGGTCGCATTTCATCACAGATGCCTTGGGTCAGCTACTTCTCGCCAGTGTAAGCGCGGGCTTGTGTGGGAGCCGGGCTTGCCCGCGATGCAGGCGCCACGGTGTAACAGTTGCACCGAGGCGATGCCATCGCAGGCAAGCCAGCTCCCACACAAGCCCGGCTCCTACAGGACGAACGGTGTTGCTTTTAGTGCTGCAGGATTTTCTCAAGGAAGTGCTGCGCACGCTCGGAGCGGGCGCTGATGTCGCCGAAGAACTCTTCTTTCGGGCAGTCTTCGATGATCTTGCCGGCGTCCATGAAGATAACGCGGTCGGCCACTTTGCGCGCAAAGCCCATTTCGTGGGTCACGCACATCATGGTCATGCCTTCATGGGCCAGTTGCACCATCACGTCGAGCACTTCGTTGACCATTTCCGGGTCCAGCGCCGAGGTCGGTTCGTCGAACAGCATGACGATCGGGTCCATGGCCAGGGCGCGGGCAATCGCCACACGTTGTTGCTGGCCGCCCGAGAGCTGGCCAGGGTGCTTGTGGGCGTGTGCCGACAAGCCCACGCGGTCGAGCAGTTGCAGGCCCTTCTTCGTAGCTTCTTCCTTGCTGCGGCCCAGCACCTTGATCTGCGCGATGGTCAGGTTTTCGGTGATGGTCAGGTGCGGGAACAGCTCGAAGTGCTGGAACACCATGCCCACGCGCGAACGCAGTTTTGGCAGGTTGGTCTTCGGGTCGGCGATGGAGGTGCCGTCGACCACGATGTCACCCTTCTGGAACGGTTCCAGTGCGTTGACGCACTTGATCAGGGTGGATTTGCCCGAGCCGGATGGCCCGCACACCACGATCACTTCGCCTTTTTTAACCTCGGTGCTGCAATCGGTCAGCACCTGGAAGTCGCCATACCACTTGTTGATATTCTTGATAGAGATCATACGGCAAACCTTTTTTGCAGACGCTTGACCAGCAGCGAGGCGGAAAAGCTGATGATGAAGTAGACGACACCGGCAAAGATCAGGAACTCGTTGGAGCGGCCGATGATGTCGCCGTTGGAGCGGGCGGAGTTTAGGAAGTCCACCAGGCCCACGGTGTAGACCAGGGAGGTGTCCTGGAACAGGATGATCGACTGTTGCAGCAGCAACGGCGTCATCTTGCGAAACGCCTGGGGCAGGATGATCAGGCGCATGGTCTGGCCGTAGGTCATGCCCATGGCTTGTGCCGCGGCCATCTGGCCCTTGGGAATCGACTGCACGCCGGCTCGGACGATTTCGCAGAAGTACGCGGCCTCGAACATCATGAACGCCACGACGCAGGAGGTGAACGCGCCAATAGGGGTGTCTTCGCCTGTGATCCAGCGCAGCACGAACGGCACCGCCAGGTAGAACCAGGTGATCACCAGCAGCAAGGGGATCGAGCGGAAGTAGTTCACGTAGGCGCCGGCCACGCGGGACAGCAGTTTGTTGGACGACAAGCGCATCAGGGCCAGGATAGTCCCGATGATGATGCCGCCGACCACGCCCATGACCATCAGCTTCAAGGTCATGACCATGCCGTTCCACAGGCCTGGAATGGCGGGGATGATGCCGCTGAAATCGAAGTCCATTATTTGCCCCCCACGGAGATCAGGCCGGGCACTGCGACTTTCTTCTCGACCACGCGCATCAGCAGCATCAGGCTCATGTTCAGGGTGAAGTAGATCAGCGTGGCCAGCGTGAAGGCTTCAAACAGGTTGGCCGAGAACTCGGCGGTCTGCTTGGTTTGCGCCAGCAGTTCCATCAAGCCGATCAAGGACGCCACGGAGGAGTTCTTGAACACGTTGAGGAATTCGGAGGTAAGCGGCGGAATGATGATGCGGTAAGCCTGGGGCAGCAGCACGTTCCAGTAGATCTGCGGCAGCTTGAAGCCCATGGCGCGCGCGGCGGATTCCTGGCCGCGTGGCAGCGCCTGGATACCGGTACGCACTTGCTCACACACCCGGGCGGCGGTGAACAGGCCCAGGCACACCACGACGCTCAGGTAGGCCGAGGTGGTCGGGTTCAGGTCTTGTTTGTACCAGTCCTGCAGGTTCTGCGGCAGCATGTCCGGTACCAGGAAGTACCAGATAAACAGCTGAACCAGCAGCGGCACGTTACGAAACAGTTCTACGTAGCAGGTCGCGATGCCCGATACGAGGCGGTTTGGCACGGTGCGCATGACCCCCAGAATGGAGCCCAGCAGCAAGGCGATAATCCATGCCACGATAGCGATGGCGATGGTCCAGCCCAGCCCGGAGAGGTACCAGTCGAGATAAGTCTCGCTGCCCACGCCGGTGGACTTGAAGAACACGCCCCAGTCCCAGTTGTAATTCATTAGGGTCTCCCCTCGAGATCGATCGATGTACAAGCACCCGCTTGGGGAAGATCCGTTCCCGCCTGACGTTGAACGCCAGGCACACACGATCGGCTCGAAAACCGCCAGGTCGAGTGTTCCAAGTTAAAGCCAGCAGGTAATTACAGACGCCTGAGGGAGGGTTGGCTCCCTCAGGACATAAGCTTAGTCAGGTATCAGATTTTTACTTCTGGCGCTGGTTTGTCGCTTGGGTTAGCGATCAGCTCCTTGACCTTGTCGCTCATCGGGAAGTTCAGGTTCAGGCCTTTCGGTGGGATCGGGCTTTCGAACCATTTGGCGTAGATCTTGTTGATCTCGCCAGACTTGTACAGGGCGACAATGGCGGCATCTACAGCCTTCTTGAAGTCCGGATCGCCTTTGCGAACCATGCAAGCGTAGGCTTCGAAGGACTGCGGAGTACCGGTAATGACCCAGTCGTCCGGCTTCTTGGCCTTGGCTTCTTCACCGGCCAACAGGGCGTCGTCCATCATGAACGCAACGGCGCGGCCGCTTTCGAGCATCTGGAAGGATTCGCCGTGGTCTTTGGCGGAGATGACGTTCATGCCCATCTGCTTGTCAGCGTTCATCGCCTTGATGATGCGCTCGGACGTGGTGCCGGCGGTGGTCACCACGTTTTTGCCTTTCAGGTCGGCAAAGTCAGCGTAGGACGGCTTGCCTTCCTTGTCTTTCTTGACCAGCAAACGGGTGCCGATTTCGAAGATGTTGACGGTGAAATCAACTTGCTGGGCGCGTTCGGTGTTGTTGGTGGTGGAGCCGCACTCCAGATCCGCGGTGCCGTTCTGGATCAGCGGGATACGGGTTTGCGAGGTCACCAGGTTGTACTTGGCTTTGAGGTCGGGTTTGTTCAGGTCTTTTTTGAGCTGCTCGACGACGGCCAACTGGATGTCGTGGGAGTAGCCCACGGGTTTGCCCGAACCATCCGCGATGTAGGAAAACGGAATGGAGCTGTCGCGGTGAGCGAGAGTGATGGTGCCGGAGTCGTTGATTTTCTTCAGTGTGCCGGTGAGTTCGGCGGCAAAAACTGGAGTGCTGATCAGAGCAGCAGCGATAGCTGCGCCCAGGATATGGGGAACGATGCGCATCAATACTTCCTCGACATTTGTTTTTTTTATGAAGCCAGCTGAACGGCTCTCTTGTACAGCGACTGCCCGTGACGGCTCCTAAGGCGCCTCAGGCAATCGTTGAAGAGTGTAGAGCATGAGTCGTGCCATACCGAAAACAAAAGGATAACTTCATGATTTATATGGAAATTAACTTTTTGTTTCGGCGATATTTTTGGTTGCCGGTCCGGCAAACCGAATAGCGCACAGGAGCGCGTTCGGAAAACCGAATAGCCTGTAGGAGCGAGCTTGCTCGCGAAAAACGCAAAAACGCCGCGTTTATGCTGAATAAACGCGGCGTTCTCAGGTTTTTCGCGAGCAAGCTCGCTCCTACGGTAGGGCGGTCAGGCGGCTTCGATCTTGCTGCGGTTCTGCTCGACCTTGGACAAATAGCGTTGCAGGTTTTCCTGCTCCTGCTCGGTGGTGAACAGGCCAAGCTTTGTGCGGCGCCACAGCACGTCCTGCGGTTGTGTCACCCACTCTTCGGCGCACAGGTAGTCGACTTCGCGGGTATACAGGCCGCCACCCAGGTGATCACCCAGATCGGCGAGCGATTGCACGCCCTCCAGCAGGCGCCAGGTGCGGCTACCGTAAGTGGTGGACCAGCGGCGGGCGATCTCGCTCGGTACCCAGTCGAACTTGGCGCGGATCGCGTCGGCCAGGGCTTCAGGGGTGCTCATGTTTTCGCCGCCGGGCAGGCTGGCCGTGGCAGTCCAGCTTGGGCGCATCTGGGTGAAGTACGGCGCCAGTTGGGCCATGGCCGACTCGGCCAGTTTGCGATAGGTGGTCAGCTTGCCGCCGAATACCGACAGGATCGGCGCTTCGCCGGTGCCGCCGGACAAGGCCAGGGTGTAATCACGCGTGATGGCCGATGGGTTGTCCGACTCGTCGTTGCACAGCGGGCGCACGCCGGAGTAGGTGTGGACAATATCGTCACGGCTCAGTTGTTTCTTGAAGTGCGCGTTGACCACCTTGAGCATGTAGTCGGTTTCACCTTCGGTGATCGCCACTGCAGCCGGGTCGCCGGTGTATTCGCGATCGGTGGTGCCGATGATGGTCAAGTGGTTCAGGTACGGAATGGTGAAGACGATGCGCTGGTCTTCGTTCTGCAGGATGTGCGCGTGGGCGCCTTCGTACAGGCGCGGCACGATCAGGTGGCTGCCCTGAATCAGGCGGATGCCGTAGGGCGAATCCAGCTTCAGGTCGTCCTTGATGAATTTGGCTACCCAAGGGCCGGCAGCATTCACCAGGGCGCGGGCGCGGATCGAGAACAGGCTGCCGTCGGCACGCTCCATGTTCATTTCCCACAGGCCGTTACTGCGATGGGCGCTGACGCAACGGGTCTGCGTGTGGATGTGTGCGCCTTTCTCGCGGGCCGCCATGGCGTTGAGCACGACCAGGCGGGCGTCATCGACCCAGCAGTCGGAGTATTCGAAGCCTCGAGTGATTTCACTTTTCAGCGGGCTGTCGGCGCCAAACTTGAGGCTTTTGGAGCCTGCCAGTTTCTCGCGCTTGCCCAAGTGGTCATACAGGAACAAACCGGCGCGAATCATCCACGCCGGGCGCAGGTGCGGGCGGTGCGGCAGTACGAAGCGCATTTGCTTGACGATGTGCGGGGCTTTGCCCAGCAGCACTTCACGCTCGGCCAGGGCTTCACGCACCAGGCGGAATTCGTAGTGTTCCAGGTAACGCAGGCCACCATGGATCAGCTTGCTGCTGGCCGAAGAGGTGTGGCTGGCCAAGTCATCCTTTTCGCAAAGGAATACCGACAAACCGCGACCGGCTGCGTCTGCTGCAATCCCGACGCCATTGATCCCGCCACCAATTACGGCAACGTCATAGACTTCGGCAAGCGGTGGAGCAGGCAAGGTGGAAGGGTTCATCGGCTGGCCTCGCGATCTTTTCGTCTTGGAATTCGAACATGAATGTTCATTTGCGAAAATGTTAGCTGATAATTGCGAGCACAGCCACCCGACTTCGATTGAAATAACTCATCGAAGGGTGGGGAAAGGAAGAATATTGAACAAAGGTGAATGTGTTGGTGTGGGGGAGGCCGTCATCGCGGGCGAGCCCGGCTCCCACATTTGATCGCATTTCAATCTGTGGGAGCCGGGCTTGCCCGCGATGGCGTCTGAACAGGCGCTAGACGACTTCCAGCCGCACCTTATGCTCATTCAACACCTGCACCAACGCCGGCACCGGCTGTTGGTCAGTCACCAGGCAGTCCACCAGGCTGATCGGCCCCAGGCGAATCATGGCATTGCGCCCGAATTTGCTGGAGTCTGCCGCCAGAATCACTTGTCGCGCATTGGCGATGATGGCCTGGGAAACCCGCACTTCCTGGTAATCGAAGTCCAGCAGGCTGCCGTCCTCGTCGATCCCGCTGATGCCCACCAGGGCAAAGTCGACCTTGAACTGGTTGATGAAGTCGACACTGGCCTGGCCGACCACGCCACCGTCACGGCGCACATTGCCGCCGGTGAGCAACACATCGAAGTCGTCCTTGGCACTGAGCATGGTGGCGACGTTGAGGTTGTTGGTGATGATTTTCAGGTGGCTGTGATTGAGCAGCGCACGGGCGATGGATTCGGTGGTGGTGCCGATGTTGATGAACAGCGAGGCGTGATCGGGAATCTGTGCGGCAATGGCTTCGCCGATGCGTTGCTTCTCGTCGCGCATCTGGTCGGCACGCATGGCGTACGCGGTGTTCTCGACACTGGAGTCATAGGCTGCGCCACCGTGGTAGCGGCGCAACAGGTTGGCGTCCGCCAGTTGGTTGATATCGCGGCGGATGGTTTGCGGGGTGACAACGAATAGCTGCGCCATTTCCTCGATACTGACGTAGCCGCGTTCGCGGACCAGTTCGAGGATTTGTTGTTGGCGGGGAGGCAGATTCATGGGGCGTCCTTTGGGCTGCCATACAAAAGTGGCCCATGATGACGCAGGAATCCGCTCCCTGCCAGTTACAACCTTATTCAGCGCCCTCGTGCGGTTCCCAGTCACGGGTGCGGCTCACGGCTTTTTGCCAGCCGGCGTAGAGTTTCTCTTTGGCCGCTTCATCGAGTTGTGGCTCGAACTCGCGCTCGATCACCGCCTTGCCGCGCAGCTCGTCCAGGCTGCCCCAGAAGCCACACGCCAGGCCAGCCAGGTAGGCCGCGCCGAGTGCAGTGGTTTCACGCATTTGCGGGCGTTCTACCTGGGTGCCGAGGATGTCGGCCTGGAACTGCATCAGGAAGTTGTTGGCAACCGCACCGCCGTCCACGCGCAGGGCCTTGAGGCGTTCGCCCGAGTCCTGTTGCATGGCGTCGAGGACGTCGCGGGTCTGGTAGGCGATCGACTCCAGGGCTGCGCGAATAATGTGGTCTACGCGTACGCCACGGGTCAGGCCGAACAGTGCGCCACGGGCATACGGGTCCCAGTAGGGTGCGCCGAGGCCGGTGAAGGCGGGTACCAGGTACACGCCGTTGCTGTCCTTGACCTTGCCGGCAAAGTATTCGGTGTCGTGGGCATCGTTGATGATCTTCAGCTCGTCACGCAGCCATTGCACGGTGGAGCCGCCGTTGAAGACTGCGCCTTCCAGGGCGTAGGCCACCTCGCCGCGTGGGCCGCAGGCGATGGTGGTGAGCATACCGTGCTTGGATTTCACCGCCTTGTCGCCGGTGTTCATCAGCAGGAAGCAGCCGGTGCCGTAGGTGTTCTTGGCCTGGCCGGCTTCCACGCACATCTGGCCGAACAGGGCCGCTTGCTGGTCACCGGCAATGCCGCCGATGGCGATGCCGCTTTTGGTACGGCCATAGATTTCCGACGACGACTTCACTTCCGGGAGCATTTCCCGCGGAATGTCCAGGATTTCCAGCATCTTCGCATCCCACTCCAGGGTGTGGATGTTGAAGAGCATGGTGCGCGAGGCGTTGGTGTAGTCGGTGACGTGGGTCTTGCCGCCGGTAAATTTCCAGATCAGCCAGCTGTCGACGGTGCCGAACAGCAGTTCGCCGTTGCGTGCACGTTCGCGGCTGCCTTCGACGTTGTCGAGGATCCACTTGAGTTTGGTGCCGGAGAAGTACGGGTCGGTCACAAGGCCCGTGGTGTCGCTGATGTATTGCTCATGGCCGTCGCGCTTGAGCTGCTGGCAAATCTCGGTGCTGCGGCGGCACTGCCAGACAATGGCGTTGTAGATGGGGCGGCCGGTGATCTTGTCCCAGACCACCGTGGTTTCACGCTGGTTGGTGATACCGATGGCGGCCACCTGGTCGTGGTGCAGGCCGGCCTGGGCCAGCGCTTCGACCATCACTGCGCTCTGGGTGGCGAAGATTTCCATCGGGTCATGTTCGACCCAGCCAGCCTGCGGGTAATGCTGGACGAATTCACGCTGGGCGGTACACACCACGTTGGCGTCACGATCGAAGATGATCGCCCGGGAACTGGTGGTGCCCTGATCAAGGGCAATGATGTAGTTCTTATTCTGAAGGTCGGTCATGTCAATTGCCTTGGACGAAATAAGGAAGTCAGAAATCAGCCTGGGCCGCGAAGGGCAGGGGACCAGGCTGGCGCTTTCAGGAAATACGAGTCTTGCCGTTGACAGCCGTGTCAGGTGTTTCTTCAGTGATAGCCGGTGCGGCGCTCGGCAGGTGGCGAGCAATCAGCCCGCGATAGGCCGCAGCACCCAGGCATGCGCCGACAATCGGGGCGAAAATCGGCACCAGGAAGTAAGGAATATCGCGACCGCCAGTAAAGGCCATTTCACCCCAACCGGCAAAAAAGGTCATCAGCTTGGGACCGAAATCCCGTGCCGGGTTCATCGCAAAGCCAGTCAGCGGGCCCATGGCGCTACCAATCACCGCGATCAGCAAGCCGATCAGCAGGGGCGCCAGCGGGCCGCGTGGCAGGCCGTTGTTATCATCGGTAAGGGCCATGATCACGCCCATCAGGATGGCGGTGATGACCATTTCCACCAGGAATGCCTGGGCCGTGCTCAGCAGCGCATGAGGGTAGGTTGAGAACACCGAGGCCAATTCCAGGCTGGCTTGGGAGCCGCGGACCATGTGGTGGGTTTGTTCGTAATCGAAAAACAGATTGCTGTAAAGCGTGTACACCAAGGCGGCGGAGCAGAAGGCGCCGGCGACCTGGGCAAGAATATAGAAGGGCAGTTTGCGCTTTTCAAAATCGGCAAAGATGCACAGGGCGATACTGACCGCCGGGTTGAGGTGAGCCCCGGAAATACCGGCACTCAAGTAGATCGCCATGCTAACGCCGACCCCCCAGATGATACTGATTTCCCACAAGCCAAAGCTCGCACCCGCGACCTTGAGCGCGGCGACGCATCCTGTACCGAAGAAGATCAGCAGCGCGGTGCCCAGGAATTCGGCCATGCATTGGCTCGAAAGTGAAGGCTGTTGAAGAGCAGTTGTCATGGAAAACCTCAATTGTTGTTCTTGTCTTGCGCACGGCCTCAACGGGCAGTTGCGCGATATTCACCGTGAAAAGGATCCCCATCCTGGATCGCGGCTTACAGCGGAGTACCAGAGGATTATTCCTACGGTATTCGGAAACGAAAAAATATAGACAAGAATGACCGCTGTCAAAGGTCGAAAGTGAACCATTGGTCATTTCCGAACTATTGGTGTGGTGAATGATCAGGGTCAAGGCGCGTCGCATTAGCGGTAATAGGACTGTGCTAGAGCGTTTCACGTGGTCTTGGCCTAGAATTGACCATCAGTTTTCCCGCCCGGAGCCGCTATGACCCCCGCATTGGACCTGTTGAAAAAAGTTCGCGCCGAACATCGTATCCATAGTTATGAACATGATCCCAAGGCAGCATCCTATGGGCTGGAAGCCGCGGAAAAATTGAGCCTGGACCCGGCCCAAGTGTTCAAGACGCTGCTGGCGAGCAGTGAGAAGGGTGAGTTGTTGGTGGCGGTGGTGCCGGTCGTCGGAAGTCTGGACTTGAAAGCCCTGGCTCACGCTGCGGGTGTGAAGAAAGTCGAAATGGCAGACCCGGCAGCAGCGCAGCGTTCCACGGGGTATCTGTTGGGCGGCATCAGCCCGTTGGGGCAGAAGAAGCGCTTGCGCACGTTTATTGATGAAACGGCGCAACCCTTTGCAACGATTTTTGTCAGCGCGGGCAGAAGGGGTTTGGAAGTTGAATTGCCAGCGACGGTGCTGGCAGAACACACCCAGGCCAAATTCGCACCGATTGGCCGGGCCTGATAATCATTTTTTGAAATCTATGAGGATCAAATGTGGGAGCTGGCTTGCCTGCGATAGCATCAACGCGGTGTAACAGATAACCCGAGTTGTCTGCATCGCAGGCAAGCCAGCTCCCACAGTTTGATCCGGTTTTGTCAGTGAGCGACGCTGTGGCGACGCACGCCTGACTCAACAGCAGGAATCTGCGCCGCTGTGCTGCCGGATGCCTGGAACACCACCAAATGTTCAGCCGCCACACGGATCCCCACCTCTGCGCCCACTTGGTGATCGGCATGGCTGGGGAAAATCGACTCTAATTGCGCGCCGGTCGGCAGCTGTAACCGGTACAGCGTTGAGGCGCCGAGGAAAGTTTTGCCGACGATCCGGGCTTTCAACGCGCTGTCCGGCGCATACACGATGTCATCCGGGCGCAACAGTACATCCACCGCAGCACCGGTTGGCAAGGTATAGGCACGGTTCCCACGCAGGTCACCCAGTTCAGTACTGACCGATTCCGGCGAGTTCAGGCGACCGCGGATGAAATAGCCCTGGCCGATGAAGCTGGCGACGTAAGGCGTCTGCGGTTCGTGATAGAGGTTGTAGGGCGTGTCCCACTGCTCTAGTCGGCCTTCCTTGAAGACACCCACGTGATCGCTGACGGCGAAGGCCTCTTCCTGGTCATGGGTCACCAGGATTGCGCTGGTGCCGCGCGCCTTGAGGATGTCGCGCACCTCATGGCTGAGCTTGCGGCGCAGTTCGCCATCGAGGTTGGAAAAGGGTTCATCCAGCAACAGCAGTTGCGGCTCCGGCGCCAGGGCGCGGGCGAGGGCGACACGTTGTTGCTGACCACCGGAAAGCTCATGGGCAAAGCGCTTGCCCAGGTTCTTCAGGTTGACCAGTTCGAGCAACTCGGCGACCACGCGCTCTTTTTGCGGGTGTTTGCGAATGCCGAAGGCGATGTTGTCAGCCACGCTCAGGTGCGGGAACAACGCGTAGTCCTGGAACACCATGCCGATACGACGTTTCTCCGGCGCAAGGGTGAAACCGGCACGGGAGATGACGTCGCCCGCTAGGCTGATTTCGCCTTCATGCACCGGCTCAAAGCCAGCAATCGCGCGCAGGGTGGTGGTCTTGCCGCAGCCCGAAGAGCCGAGCAGGCAACCGATATCGCCGGCGTTGAGGTGCAGGTTGAGGTTCTGCACCACGCGTTGGTCTTGATAGCCGCATGCCAGATTGCGCAGGTTCAGCAGTAATGGCTGGCTCATGCGTGGTGGTACGACGGCGGGACGAGGAATTCGAGCAAGGCTTTTTGCGCATGCAGGCGGTTCTCGGCCTGATCCCACGCGACTGAGCGCGGATCGTCGAGCAGGTCCTGGCTGATTTCTTCGCCCCGGTGGGCGGGTAGGCAGTGCATGAACAGCACGTCCGGCGCGGCCAGGTCGAGCAACACGCGGGTCACCTGGAACGGCGCGAACCGGGCCAGGCGCTTGGCGGTTTCGTCTTCCTGGCCCATGGAGGTCCAGACGTCGGTACTCACCAGGTGCGCGCCGACCACTGCGTCTTTTGGATCGCGCAGCAGTTGCACACGGCCATCGGCCTTGGCCATGAACTCGGCGCTGGGCTCGTAGCCTTCAGGGCAGGCGATACGCAGGTGGAAGTCAAACTGAATCGCCGCTTCTATATAGCTGTTGCACATGTTGTTGCCATCGCCGATCCAGGCCACGGTCTTGCCTTGGATCGAGCCCCGGTGTTCGAGGAAGGTTTGCATGTCGGCCAGCAACTGACAGGGGTGCAGGTCATCGGACAGGCCGTTGATCACTGGCACTCGGGAGTTGGCGGCAAATTCGGTCAGGGTACTGTGGGCGAAGGTACGGATCATCACGGCGTCGAGCATGCGCGACATCACGATGGCGCAATCGCTGATCGGCTCACCACGGCCCAATTGGGTGTCGCGCGGTGACAGGAAGATCGCTTGGCCACCCAGCTGGATCATGCCGGCTTCGAACGACAGGCGTGTGCGGGTCGAGGACTTTTCGAAAATCATCCCCAGTACACGGTTTTTCAAAGGCTCAAACAGTACGCCGCGGTTACGCAGGTCTTTAAGCTCAATGCCTCGACGGATCACGCTGACCAGCTCTTCGGGCGTGCAATCCATCAGGGAGAGAAAGTGCCTTGCGCTCATCATTAACTACCTTTTGCAACAGACCGCAGATACTCAAAGCCTTGTTTATTGCGACAACGGGCGAGACCTGCGGCGAAAGCCGCACGGGGCGACGAAATAGGGGAAGACGCGATATTGACATTAAATGTCGCGTTTTACCAATAGGGCTACGGCTTTAGGGGTGTTCAAGCAGGGCGCTGGCGCGCGTTTGAAGACGATTTCCTTACAGCAGCAAGCCATTTGTACACTGGCGTCCAGGCCTTTTGCAATGCGCGGGGGCGGGCGTGGGCCAGGTCGCGTCGGTTTCAGCGCCTGTGGGCAAGGTTTTTGAAACATTTGCTCATGCTTAGCCATGCCCTGGCCTATGCCCGTCGATTCACAACGCGAAGGTTGCTGGCGCCCCAAGGGGGGCGCGGCCCATAGTTGAGCCAAAGCCCCTATAAAGAGACTGGCCATGACCAAGACTCTCCACCACCGTGCCTGCCACCTGTGCGAAGCCATCTGCGGCCTCACCCTGGAAACCACCCAAGCCCAAGACGGTAGCCTGGCGATCACCTCGATCAAGGGCGACCCCCTGGACAGTTTCAGTCGCGGCCACATCTGCCCCAAGGCCGTGGCCCTGCAGGACATCCAGAACGACCCGGACCGTCTGCACCAACCCATGCGGCGGGTGGGCAGCCAATGGCAGCCGATTGCCTGGGATGAAGCCTTTGCCCTGGTGGCCGAGCGGCTGGCGGGCATTCAGGCGCGGCATGGCCAGAACGCGGTGGCGGTGTATCAGGGCAACCCCAGCGTGCATAACTATGGCTTGATGACCCACAGCAACTACTTTCTAGGGCTGTTGAAGACGCGCAATCGTTTTTCCGCGACCTCGGTAGACCAGTTGCCTCATCACCTCACCAGTCACCTGATGTACGGCCACGGCCTGTTGCTGCCCATCCCTGACATCGACCAGACCGACTTCATGTTGATCCTCGGCGGCAACCCGCTGGCCTCCAATGGCAGCATCATGACCGTGCCCGATGTTGAGAAACGCCTCAAGGCCATCCAGGCGCGGGGCGGCAAAGTGGTGGTAGTCGACCCTCGGCGCAGCGAGACGGCGGCCATCGCCGACCAGCACTTGTTCGTACGCCCCGGCGGCGATGCGGCGTTGTTGTTTGGGGTGCTCAACACGTTGTTCACCGAGGGGCTGACACGCGACAGCCATTTGCCGGTGGAAGGCCTGGACGAGGTGCGCAGGGCCATTGCCGGCTTCGATGCCGAGGCCATGAGCCGCCAGTGTGCGGTGCCTGCCGAACAGATTCGCCAGTTGGCCAGGGACTTCGCCGGCGCTGACAAGGCCGTCTGCTATGGCCGTATGGGCGTCTCGACTCAGGCGTTCGGTACGCTGTGCCATTGGCTGGTGCAACTGATCAACCTGGTGACCGGCAATCTGGACCGCGTCGGCGGCGCACTCTGCACCAGCCCGGCGGTGGACCTGGTGGCCTCCACCAGCGGGGGGCACTTCAACCGCTGGCAGAGCCGCGTGTCCGGGCGCCCGGAGTACGGTGGAGAACTGCCGGTGTCGGCGCTGGCCGAAGAAATGCTGACCGAGGGTGAGGGGCAGATCCGCGCACTGGTGACGGTGGCCGGCAACCCGGTGCTGTCCACGCCTAACGGCCGCCAATTGGAGCAAGCCTTGGACGGGTTGGAATTCATGGTCAGCATCGACCTGTATATCAACGAGACCACGCGTTATGCCGACCTGATCCTGCCTTCCACCTCGGCGCTGGAAAACGATCACTACGACACCACCTTCAATTTGTTCGCGGTGCGTAATGTCACACGCTTCAATCGCGCCATCCTGCCCAAACCTGAGGGCGCGTTGCATGACTGGGAGATCTTTGTCGGCCTGGCCAAGGCATTTGCGGCGCACACTGGCGTTGCGCTCAAGCCCACCCTGCCACCCGCGCAGATGATCGACTTGGGGCTGCGTGCCGGTGCCTACGGTGACGCATCCAGTTATAAGTTATCGGTGGCGATGCTGGCAGATCATCCCCATGGCATGGACCTGGGGCCGCTCAAGCCCAACCTCGCGGCACGTTTGAAAACCGCGGATGGCAAGGTGCAAGCAGCACCGGCCGTGATCCTCGCAGACCTGGCGCGTTTCGCCGCGCAGCCGGCGCCGGTGGCCGACGAACTGCTGCTGATTGGGAGACGGCATGTGCGCAGCAATAATTCCTGGATGCATAACTATCAGCGGCTGGTAAAGGGCAAGCCACGCCATCAGCTGTTGATGCACCCCGACGATCTGGCCAGCCGTCAGTTGAGCGATGGCCAACGGGTGCGAGTGAGCTCGCGCACGGGCATGATCGAAGTGGAAGTCGTGGCCAGCGCAGACATGATGCCGGGTGTGGTCAGCCTGCCTCACGGCTGGGGTCACGGTCGCCCGGGCGTGCAGATGAGCATCGCGAGCAGCCAGCCGGGGGCAAGTGCCAATGACTTGACCGACGAGCGGCAATTGGATGAGTTGTCGGGTAATGCGGCGCTTAACGGTGTACCGGTGAAGGTGGCCGCGGCCTGAGCATCCTGCTGGATTTTTGCGTTACAATGCGCCACCGTGCCGACCCGTGAGTCGCAAAGTTCCTGCAGAGGTGTTCCATGGATATCATCGAAACGATCAAAGAGCAGATTGCCAACAACACCATTCTGCTTTACATGAAAGGCGCTCCAAACGCGCCTCAGTGCGGTTTCTCCGCGAAAGCGTCCCAGGCCGTGATGGCATGTGGCGAGAAGTTCGCTTACGTGGATATCCTGCAAAACCCTGAAATCCGCGCCAACCTGCCAAAGTACGCCAATTGGCCGACTTTCCCGCAGTTGTGGGTAGCCGGTGAGCTGGTGGGCGGTAGCGACATCATCACTGAAATGGCAGCTGATGGTTCCCTGCAAACGCTGATCAAAGGCGCAGCGGCCAAGACTGACGCCTAATTGGCGAGCAATAAAAAAGCCCCGCTTCTCACAAGAGAGCGGGGCTTTTTTTGAGCTTTTCTGTAGGAGCGAGCTTGCTCGCGAAGAACGTCAACGATAGCGCAGCGCGCCTGTTTTAACGTGTTGCCTGGGAGTCCTTCGCGAGCAAGCTCGCTCCTACAGTGATAACAAGCGCAGTTATTCGCCCATCTGCGATTGCAGGTAATTCTCCAGGCTCACCTTGTCGATCAGGCCCAGCTGGGTTTCCAGCCAGTCGATATGCTCTTCCTGATCTTCAAGGATATCTTCCAACAGTTCACGGCTGCCGAAATCGCCCTTGGTTTCGCAGTGAGCAATAGCGGCCTTCAGATCGCTGTGGCTCTTGCGCTCAAAGCCCAGGTCGCTGCTGATCATTTCCTGGGTGTGCTCGCCGATGTTCAGCTTGCCCAGGTCCTGCACGTTCGGCAGGCCTTCCAGGAACAGGATGCGCTTGATCAGCGCGTCGGCGTCCTTCATGGCCTTGATCGATTCTTTGTATTCACGCTTGCCAAGCTTTTCCAGGCCCCAATCGTCGTACATGCGTGCATGCAGAAAGTACTGATTGATCGCGACCAGTTCATTGGCAAGGATTTTGTTGAGTTGCTGGATGACTGAGATGTCGCCTTTCATGACTGGGGTCCTGCCCTGTAATAGCTGTGTATAGGGCAGAGTCTGAGCGGTGAAAATCCTAGTGTCAAACCTAAGTGATTGAATAATAAATGAAAATTAATCGGAATAAGAATGTTTGTGTTCCGCGTCTAAGCGCTAACTAGTTGAATTAATGGCATAAAAAAACCGGACACTAGGTCCGGTTCTTCAAAACATGCCTATTCAGGCGTGTTTAAATTCTGCTGGGTAGGGGAGCGCGGCCTGGGCTGTCTGCAGCTGCGTCAGGGTTTCCCGTACCACTTGCTTGGCCAGGCAAGCACATTTGCCGCACTGGCTGGCAACGCCCGTGGTTTCACGTACTTCCTTATAGCTGCAGCAACCTTCGTAGATTGCTTCGCGGATTTGTCCGTCGGTAACGCCAGTGCAGAGGCAGACATACATAAGTGAGAACCGTCGCGGGTTTAAGGCTTAAGTGCGATGGATCTTAATGTTAACGAGAATGATTGTCAAAATAGTTTCATCGACAATCCAGTGCGCATCGCCCATGCGCTGACGAACGGTTTTTTCGGTGTATGATGGTCGGTCTTTACGAAGCGTGATTGCGTCATGTTTCTGTCGATTTTCACCGGCAGACTCGACCTGTCCTTTTACTTCAATCGTCACCCCCTACATCAGGAGATATCCAATGAGCGTACTCGTCGGTAAACAAGCCCCGGATTTCGACGTACCAGCCGTGCTCGGCAATGGCGAAATCGTTGACAGCTTCAAACTGTCTGAAGCCATCAAAGGCAAATACGGCCTGGTGTTCTTCTACCCGCTGGACTTCACCTTCGTCTGCCCTTCGGAGCTGATCGCCCTGGACCACCGCATGGACGATTTCAAGGCGCGTAACGTTGAAGTGGTCGCGGTTTCCATCGACTCCCATTTCACCCACAACGCCTGGCGCAACACCGCCATCAATGATGGCGGCATCGGCAAAGTCAAATACACCATGGCTGCCGATATGAAGCACGACATCGCCAAGGCCTACGACGTTGAGTCCGAAGGCGGCGTTGCGTTCCGTGGCGCGTTCCTGATCGACGACAAGGGCGTTGTGCGCTCGCAGATCATCAACGACCTGCCGCTGGGCCGTAATATGGAAGAGCTGATCCGCCTGGTCGACGCGCTGCAATTCCACGAAGAGCACGGCGAAGTTTGCCCTGCCAACTGGAAAAAAGGCGACAAAGGCATGAACGCTTCGCCAGAAGGCGTTGCGGCTTACCTGACCGAGAACGCTGGCAAGCTGTAAGCCAACGTCACGGTATAAAAAAACCGGCCTGAAAAGGCCGGTTTTTTTATGCGCGGGATTTGATTTCAGTCGTTGAAGTCTTCCCACCCGCCCATCTGTTTCCAGCGATTGACGATGCCGCAGAACAGCTCGGCAGTCTTCTCGGTGTCGTAGCGAGCCGAGTGGGCTTCACGCCCGTCAAAGTCGATACCGGCGGCCTGGCAGGCTTTGGCCAGAACGGTCTGACCGTAGGCGAGGCCGGCAAGGGTGGCGGTGTCGAAGCTGGAGAACGGGTGAAACGGGTTGCGCTTCATGTCCAGTCGCGCCACGGCGGCGTTCAGGAAGCCCAGGTCGAAACTGCTGTTGTGGCCGACCAGGATCGCGCGTTTGCAGCCATTGGCCTTCAACGCCTTGCGCACGCCACGGAAGATATCGGTCAGCGCCGCTTCTTCACTCACCGCCATGCGCAGGGGGTGGTCGAGCTTGATCCCGGTGAACTCCAGGGCAGCGGCTTCGATATTGGCGCCTTCAAACGGTTCTACGCGAAAGAAATGCGTGTGTTCCGGGTACACAAAGCCCTGTTCGTCCATGCCGATGGTGGTTGCGGCAATTTCCAGCAAGGCATCAGTGGCGCAGTTGAAACCACCGGTTTCTACGTCGATGACAACCGGCAGATAACCGCGAAAACGCTCGGCCATCGGATGGCGCGAGCCGCCGCCACCGTGCTCTTGTTCGTCGTCGTAATGGTCTTCACTCACTTGCTTTCCTCCAGCAGGCGCCAGCGCAGTGTTTCACCGGCGCGCAGCGGGATAACGGTCAGCTCGCCAAACGGCAGGCTGGCAGGGGCGGTCCAGTCTTCACGAACCAGGGTAATGCGGTCGGTATTTGTCGGCAGGCCGTAGAAACGCGGGCCGTTGAGGCTGGCAAAACCTTCGAGCTTGTCCAGCGCGTTACGCTGTTCGAATGCCTCGGCGTACAACTCGATGGCGGCAAACGCGGTGTAGCAGCCGGCGCAGCCGCATGCAGCTTCCTTGGCGTGCTGGGCGTGGGGCGCCGAGTCGGTACCGAGGAAGAATTTCGGGCTGCCGCTGGTGGCGGCATCCAGCAGGGCTACCTGATGGGTGTTGCGCTTGAGGATCGGCAGGCAGTAGAAGTGCGGCCGAATCCCGCCCACCAGCATGTGGTTGCGGTTGTAAAGCAGGTGGTGGGCCGTGATGGTCGCGCCAACGTTGGCCGACGCCTCACTGACAAACTGCACGGCATCGGCGGTGGTGATGTGTTCAAACACCACTTTGAGCGTGGGGAACAGCTCAACCACACGACGCATGTGCTCATCAATGAAGATTTTTTCGCGATCGAACACGTCCACATCGCCACGGGTGACTTCCCCGTGGATCAGCAACGGCATGCCGACTTCCGCCATGGCTTCGATCGCCGGCAGGATCTTGTCGATACTGGTTACACCGGAATCGGAGTTGGTGGTCGCGCCTGCCGGGTACAGCTTGGCAGCGTGCACATAACCGCTGGCCTTGGCTTCGCGGATTTCTTCAGGCTGGGTGCGGTCGGTGAGGTAGAGCACCATCAACGGTTCGAAGCGGCTGCCGGCCGGTCGTGCAGCGAGGATGCGCTGGCGATAGGCGTCGGCCTCTGCGGCATTGCGCACCGGAGGTACCAGGTTAGGCATGATGATGGCACGGCCAAACGTGCGGGCCACGTCGGCCACGGTTTGGGGTAACGCAGCACCATCGCGAAGATGAATATGCCAGTCGTCGGGACGCAGCAGGGTCAGGCGGTCGGACATTGGGGATTCCAGGCGGGTCAATCTGGTGGGAATGCTACCGGAAAAGACTCTTGCAGGCACTCGCTATCAAGTTTTGCCGGATGCTACCGATATCTCCGGGTATGCCTTAACGATGTATGACGCTGTGAAGTGTTGTAGAAACCCATGGAGCCTCCCGTGCGCCAGTATTATCTAGCCCTGCTCAGTGTGTTCGCCAGCCTGCCTGCGGCGGCCCTCACGTTCCAGACACGTCTGGAGAATATTGAGTGGAAGGTAGAGGGCGATCAGTTCGAGTGCCGCCTGACCCAGCCGATCACCGATTTCGGTTCCGGTGAATTCGTGCGCCGGGCCGGCGAACAGGCGACGTTTCGTCTGAAAACCTATGGCAGCAGCCTCGGCGCCGGCTCGGCAACCCTGTTGGCCGCTGCTGCGCCGTGGCAACCGGGCCGAGGTGATATCAACCTTGGGGCCGTGCGTGTCGGCAGCGGCGACGTGCTGTTCAATAGCTCCCAGGCCCAGGCCGGTCGCCTGTTCACGGGCTTGCTCGAAGGGCGCAGCCCGACGGTGCGGCATTACGGGCGTGAAGGCGGTTACTCGGAAATTCGCCTGCTGCCGGTGAAGTTCAACAAGGCCTATAACGATTATCAGCTGTGCACCACCAAGCTGCTGCCCATGAATTACGATCAGGTCAAACAGACTGAAGTCGGCTTCCCCGGTGGTGGCATTGAGCTGGACGCTGCGGCCAAGAAGAAGTTGTCCGTGATCCTGGCTTTCATGAAAGCCGATCCCACGGTCAATCATGTCGAGTTGAACGGCCATTCCGACAACAGTGGCAACCGCCTGACCAACCGCGACGTGTCGCGCCGCCGCGCCCTGGCGGTGATGGACTACTTCAAGGCCAACGGCATCCAGGAATCGCAGATCACGATGCGCTTCCATGGCGAAAGCTACCCCTTGGCGCCCAACACCAATGCTGCCAACCGCGCGCGTAACCGTCGTGTGAATATTCAACTTGAGCGAGTGGCTGCTCCTGAGAAACCGGCGCCCCAGGCCACCGCGCCGAGCAACCCGGCGGCTACCTCATAAGAGCATAGGTAACTACACAACTTCGGTATGACGCCGAAACTGTGGTTTGGGAGCTTGCTCCCGTGACGGCCTGACAGCCGGCGCCTATCTACCTGGCACCCCGCGATCCAAATGTGGGAGCTGGCTTGCCTGCGAAGGCGGCCTGGCAGTC
>NZ_QODJ01000042.1:0-54938 GCF_009935965.1 Pseudomonas sp. L13 | reverse complement strand
ACTTTGCCGCTTTTGCAAAGTGAGCCGCCGTCAGGGCGGAACCCTAAGTGGCCGTTACCGCAGCAATGGATATGTACACAATCGAGCTGTGTCGCCTGTCAGGCCGCTATCGCAGGCAAGCCAGCTCCCACACTACCTAGGGATTCTTCACATCCACCAGACTCATCAACCCCGCCAACGGAAAGTCCCCCTCAAGCTGCGCCAAACTGGCCGTGTACATCGGCTGCGGCTGACGCTGATGCCCATGCTGCAGAAAACTGATCAGGCTGCCCACCAACGGTTGGTGGCTGACCAACAGCACGTCGTCATCGGTATCGAGTTTCTCCAGCACCTGTCGAACATCCCCATCGGGCGTCAGCCACGGCACCGTACGAATCTCGGGCTCAAACCCCAGCACATCGCGCACCAACTGCGCCGTCTGCTGCGCCCGTACATAAGGGCTGGCAATAATGGCGCCCAAGGGCTGGCCAATCAGGTGCGCAGCACTGCGCAAGACTTCGGCACGCCCATGTTCGGTGAGGTTGCGCTCGGCGTCCGTGCGCGCATGCGCTTGGGCCTCACCGTGACGCAGAATCCATACCTTCATAGCTTCGGCTCTTCATCACGCACCGGGTGCGGTGCCGGCGGTACGCTGTGGGCCGCTTCACCTTCGGGCGCACGCGGGGTTGGCCAATCGGCGAACGGCCAAGGCTTTTGTTCGGTGTGAAAGCTGCCAAAGCGGCCGATCTGCGCCAGGAACTGGCTGAGGCTGTCGCCAAAATTCATCAGGCCCAGGTTCGGTGCGCCGTAGACCAGCCGGTAAATCAATTGCACCACCACCAGCGCGCCGAGCAGGAATTGCGCCACCTGCCATACCAGCGCAAACACCAGCATCCACAGGATGCGCAAGACAATCGACTCGTAAGGAGGGGCAGCTTTGGGATCGTTCATCACGCGTTCCTCAGTTGAAACCACTGGTGGAAATAAAATCGACATCGGTCTTGGGCTCGGCCCGCATCAGCAACTCGATGACCTGGTTCAAGGTGCGCCCTTCGAACAGGATCGCGTGCAGCCCGGCGACCAGCGGCATATATACGCCCACTTCCTGGGCCTTGGCCTTCAAGACCTTGAGGGTGTTGACCCCTTCGGCCACTTCGCCCAGACGGGTCACCGCCTCGTCCAGGCTCAGCCCTTGGCCCAAGGCAAACCCGACCTGATAGTTGCGGCTTTTAGGCGATGAGCAGGTGACGATCAAGTCACCCACGCCCGCCAGGCCGAGGAAGGTCATGGGGTTGGCACCCTGGTTCACCGCAAAACGGGTCATCTCGGCCAGGGCCCGGGTGATCAGCATGCTTTTGGTGTTTTCACCCATGCCCAGGGCCACGGCCATACCGGCAATGATCGCGTAGACGTTTTTCAACGCCCCGCCCAATTCGACGCCGAAGCGATCGCCGCTGGCGTAGACCCGGAAGGTACGGCCATGCAGCACCGCCTGGACGCGCTCGCACAAGGCTTCGTCTTCACTGGCAACCACGGTGGCGGTCAATGCGTGCTCGGCAACTTCCCGCGCCAGGTTCGGCCCGGACAGCACGCCAATGCGCGCCTGGGGGGCGATTTCGGTGAGAATTTCACTCATCAACTTGAAAGTGTGGGCCTCGATGCCCTTGGTCAGGCTGACCAGCAGCTTGCCGGCCAGGCGTTCGGCGTGGGGCGCCAATACCGAGCGCAAGGCGCTGGAAGGCAGCGCGACGAAGCACAGATCGCAGGCCGTGAGGGTTTCCAGCAGGTCGGTCACCGGCTCGACGGCAGGATGAATCTTGATACCTTTAAGGTAACGGGGGTTTTCGCGATGCACGCGAATGGCTTCGGCCTGCTCGGGGTCGCGCATCCACTGGCGCACCGCGTGGCCGTTCTCGGCCAGCAGGTTAGCCACGGCGGTACCAAAACTTCCGCCTCCCAGGACCGCAATAGGGCGCTGTTCAGTCATATGCAATCCGTTAATCCATACCAGTGGCGATGGCGGCATTATACGGGGCGCCCGGCTTGCGGCCAGCCCCCGTATCAATTCGCGGGGTTGTCGGAAAATGCCATGGAGGTGCGAAGTAATTGCAAGTCCTACGACTGGCAAATAGCCGCGCCTCGGTTAACATGGGCGGCTATCCGCAATTAACAAGGCCGTGCCGTGTATCTAGGCCCCCCTCCTCGCTCATCACTGTTATTGATGCTGGCGTGCGCTACCTGCGCGCAAGCCGACGATCTATTCCTCGACAGCCAGCCGCTGCCGCAGGTCTTGACCGCCACGCGCCTCAAGCAATCGGCCGCCGCCGTGCCCGGCAGCATGACGGTGATCGACAGTGAGCTGATCAAGGCCAGCGGCGCCCGGGACATCTCGGAACTGCTGCGGCTGGTCCCGGGGATGATGGTCGGCTACACCAGCGGTAACCAGGCCTCAGTGAATTACCACGGTACCAGCGCCAGCGATGCACGGCGCATGCAGGTGCTGATCGATGGGCGCTCGGTCTACCGCGCCGGCCTGGCCACGGTGGATTGGAGCGATATCCCGGTGGCCATGGAAGATATCGAGCGCATCGAGGTGTTTCGCGGCCCCAACACGGTCAGCTACGGTGCCAATGCACTGATGGCAGTGGTGAATATCCTCACCCGCTCGCCGGCCAACAGCCACGGCTCGCGGGTAAAGGTCATCCGTGGCGAGCGTGGCATCAATGACTTCTATGCCAGCCAGGGTGTGGGCTGGGAGACCGGCGATTTGCGCTTGTCCCTGTCCGGGCAACAGGACAATGGTTTTGACAGCGACGCGGCCGGCGCCGACCGCCGTGACGGGCGTCGTCTCAACCGTTTCAGCCTGGCGGTGAGCCAGACCTTGAACGCGCAACAAAGCCTCGACTGGCAACTGAACGTCAAGGAAGGCACCAACCAACGCCCGTACACCTACACCCCAGTGTTTGCCGGGATTACCGAAGGCGGCAGCAATTCCGACGTCACCGCCAAAGACTACGCGGGCTCCCTGCGCTGGAACTTTGACTTCAACCCCGATCACAGCCTGTATATCCAGGGCTCGGCACAGCAATGGGACCGCAAGCAAATCTGGAAAGCCTGTGACGCCAAGGTCTCGTTCAGCCCTGAATTGACCCAGCTATGGCAGCTCAACCCCAACTATGCCGAATTGCTGGCGCGGCACATGGACACTTACAGCCAAGGCTCCGCCCCACCGGGTAACGCCGCCGAGCAGGCCTTGGCCAACCAGGTGCTGGACCAGTGGCGCAACGGCGCCAACCAGAGCGTATGCGGCGATATCGACCAGAGCACCCGTGAAAGCCGCTACGACCTGGAGATCCAGGACACGCTCAGCCTCTCCGACAGCCTGCGCCTGGTCAGCGGCATGAATTACCGCTACGACCGCGCCGATTCCGAGACTTACTTCAATGGCACCCTGGACGACACCACTTGGCGCCTGTTCGGCCACCTGGAATGGCGCGCCAGCGAACACTGGCTGCTGCAAGGTGGCGCCATGTATGAAGACACCCACCTGAGCGGCAACTCGCTGACGCCGCGCGTGGCGGTCAATTACCTGATCAACCCGCGCCACGGCTTGCGCGCGGTTTACTCCGAGGCGATCCGCTCGCCGGACATGTTCGAGAACAACGTCAACTGGAGCTATCGCGTCACCAATCTCAGCTCCCCGACCTATGGGCAGAACGCCAGGCAATATTTTGTCGTGACACGCGGCCCTGGCAACCTCGACAAAGAGTTGATGCGTTCACGCGAGCTGGGCTACAACGGCTTCTTTGCCGACCTGGGCCTGAATGTCGACGTGAAGCTGTTCTATGACGAAATCACCGACATGATCAGTTCGCCGCTGCGCAACAACCAATACATCGCCAGCAACGCCAACAGTGCGCGCTTTAGCGGTGCCGAGTCGCAGTTCGACTGGCGCGTGAGTAACACCGACCGCCTGCGCCTGACCTACGCTTATGTAGACGCCACCTCCAGCAACCCGCTGGACAAGGCGCAAACCGCGCGTAACAGCGGCTCGGCCGGTTGGCTGCGTGAATGGGGCCAGGGTTGGTCCAGCGCCTTGTTCTACTATGGCGACGACGCGCTCAACCAATATCGCTTCCAGCGGGTCGACCTGCGGGTGGCCAAGCGCATTGCCGTAGGCAAAACCAATGTGGAGCTGGCGGGCATGTTGCAACAACGCCTGGACAACCAGCCCACCACCTGGGCCGACAACAACTACGACCATCGCCACGTTCTCTACTTCAGCGCCGAGCTGGACTTCTGACATGGCCGATCAGTCACGGATGACCCTCTTCTTGGTTTCACGGTTTTGGCGCCGCGGTCTGCTGCTCGCGTGCCTGTTGCTGGCGGCACCGGCGTGGAGCGCCAACATCCTGCTGACGGCCGCCGAAGACAGCGCCGGCGTGCGCGCCTTTACCCAGGCTCTTGCCCAGCAGCGCCCCGACGATCTGGTCAGCTTCACCCCCCTCAACGCGTTGCCAGCGCCCAGCGACTTGCCCGCCAGCACCCGCCTGATCCTCCTCGACCTGCCCGGCCTCGACTGGCGCCTGCAGGATACCCAGGGGCCACCCACCCTGGTGCTGCGCATCAGCCGCCTGCAGGCCCGGCAACGTCTGGGCAATACGCATCCGGCTAAAGTCAGCCTGCTTTGGAGCGACCCGCCGCTGGACCGTCAGTTACGCCTGATCGCCAATATCCTGCCCCAGGCCCAGCGCGTTGGCGTGCTTTACGATGCAGGCAGTGAGTTCCTACTGCGCGAACTGACTCAGTCCGCCAAGCCCATGGGTCTGGAGATCGTGCCCCAGCTCTGGGAGAACACCAGTGACAGCCGCCCGCTGCAAAACCTGTTCAAGAACAGCGACGTGCTACTGGGCCTGGACGACCCAAACCTGTACAACCCCAAAACCGTAAAAAACCTGTTACTGAGCAGCTATGCCCAGCAATTGCCGTTGGTGGGGCCCAACGCCGGGTTCGTGCGGGCCGGCAGCCTGGCCAGCACCTACAGCGATCAGGCCGACTGGCTCGCCGTGCTGGACCACCTGCTGAACCAGCCGCCGGCCAATTGGCCGCACACGCTCTACCCGCAACACTTCAAAGTCGTAGGCAACCCGCAAGTGGCGCGCTCACTGGGCATCGAACACGTCGATGAAGTCGCCGTTGCCGCCCGCCTGGCCGAAGGAGAAAAACGCCCATGACCTTGCGTCGTCGTTGGGATATCAACACCCGCACCCAGCTCATTACCCTGGGCCCCGCGCTGCTGTTGACCCTGCTGCTCATCACTTTCTTTACCTTCGTGCGCATCCAGGATTTGCGCCAGGAGCTGGACCACACCGGTCAATTGATCGCCAACCAGCTGGCGCCTGCCACTGAGTACGGCGTGATTTCCGGCAACAACGATGTGCTTGAAACCCTGCTGCGTGCGACCTTGGCTACCCCCCATGTGCGCTTCCTCGAGATCCAGGACAGCGCCGAGAACATCCTGGTGTACGTGGAGCAGCCGTCCGAGCGACACGACCGCTCGCTGTCGGTGAAGGTGTTCCAGGCACCGATCCGCCTGCAACACATCCAGCTCAACAATGACTTTTTCCAGGACAACCTCAACGAACCCAAGGCCCCCCGCGCGGACTACCTGGGGCGGGTGATCGTGGGTATGTCCAACGATGCGTTCAGCCAGCGCCAGCAGGAAATCCTGTTCAAGGCCGGGGTGCTGGCGCTGTTTGCCCTGCTGTTTACTTTCCTGCTGGCGCGACGCTTGTCGGCGAGCCTGTCAAAACCGATCAGCGCCATGGGGCATGCGGTCAAGGCCATCCAGCAAGGCGACTACAAAACGCCACTGCCCATCGTCGATGACTCGGAATTGGGCGACCTTTCGCGGCATATCAACAACCTGGCCGAGGGCCTTCAACAGGCCAGTCGCGAACAACAGCAAGCCATGGCCCAGCTGATCCAGACCCGTGAAGAAGCCGAGCAGGCGAACAACGCCAAGTCGGATTTTCTGGCGATGATGAGCCACGAACTGCGCACGCCCATGAATGGCGTGCTGGGCATGCTGCAACTGTTGGAAACCACGCAGATGACCGAGGAGCAGACCGAGTACGCGGCGCTGGCGTCCGAGTCCACCGAGCATTTGCTCAAAGTGATCAATGACATCCTCGACTTCTCGCGCATTGAACGCGCCGCCCTGGAACTGGAACACATTGCGTTCAACCTCGCCGACCTTATCAACAGCTGCGCCCAGGCTTTCCAGCACAGCGCCCAGCAGCGCGGGCTGAGCCTGGAACTGCCGATTCCCATGGGCATGGAGGCCCTGCGCGTGCGCGGCGATCCGACACGGATCCGCCAGATCCTGGTGAACCTGATCGGCAACGCACTGAAATTTACCGAACGTGGCAGCGTGACCGTCGAGCCCCACTGGCAAACCCTGGACCATGAGCTGGTGTGGTTCACTTGCACCGTGCGCGACAGCGGCATCGGTATTTCTACCGAACGCCTGGAATTGATGTTCGATGCGTTCCAACAGGCCGACAGTTCGATTTCCAGGCGTTACGGTGGCACGGGCCTGGGCCTGCCGATTGCGCGCACCCTGGCCGAGCGCATGGGAGGTACCTTGCGCGCCCAGAGCGAAGAGGGTCGAGGCTCGGTGTTCACCTTGGAAATTCCCCTGGCCATCGACCAGCAGCATGTGCCGGTGGCCGCTCCTGACGCGCTCGGCAAAGCCAGCGCCGGCGACGGGCGCCACGTGCTGCTGGTGGAAGACAACCCGGTCAACCGCACCGTGGTCGAAGCGATGCTGCGCAGCCTGGGCTTTGAAGTCAGCCTGGCCACGGACGGCGCCGAGGCGATCCGCAGCGCCGAGAGCCTGATCTTCACCGCCATCCTGATGGATTGCCGCCTGCCCTTGATCGATGGCTACGAAGCCACGCGGCAGATTCGCCAACTGCCCGGCTGCGCCGATCTGCCGATCATCGCCCTGACGGCCAACGCCTTGCAGGGCGACCGCGAAGCCTGCCTGGCAGCCGGAATGAACGATTACCTGGCCAAGCCGTTCAAACGCACGGATTTGCAGCAAATCCTACAGCGCTGGGTACAGTAGCGCCGCGCCATCAGCCAACTGCGACTGGCGTGAAAGACGAAAGTGCGGCAGTCTTAGGCACCCGAACGGGCCGATAAACAGGCCCGGTTTAAAATTTCAGTGAACAAGTGTACATTCAGTGCCTTGCCGCTGTGACTTTCACTACAACGCAATAGTCTATGTGTAGGCTGCCGCTATGAGGCATGAACGCTTCATTCGGTTCGGGAAGATTTGCCCTACCCTGCCGCATGGGATTATTGAGGAGCTCGCATGACCAAACAAAACGCCTTTACTCGGGAAGACCTGCTGCGCTGCAGTCGCGGTGAGCTGTTCGGCCCAGGTAACGCGCAACTGCCCGCCCCGAACATGCTGATGGTGGATCGCATCACCCATATCAGCGAAGAGGGTGGCAAGTACGGCAAAGGTGAATTGGTCGCCGAGCTGGATATCACCCCTGACCTGTGGTTCTTCGCGTGCCACTTCGAAGGCGACCCTGTGATGCCAGGCTGCCTGGGCCTTGACGCCATGTGGCAGCTGGTCGGTTTCTACCTGGGCTGGCAAGGCCTCCCGGGCCGCGGTCGCGCCCTGGGTTCGGGCGAAGTGAAGTTCTTTGGCCAGGTACTGCCGAGCGCCAAGAAAGTCACCTATAACATTCAAATCAAGCGCGTCCTCAAGGGCAAGCTGAACCTGGCCATCGCCGACGGTTCGGTGACTGTCGACGGTCGCGAGATCTATACTGCCGAAGGCCTTCGGGTCGGCGTATTCACTTCCACTGACAACTTTTAAGGGTTATCCGCATGCGCCGCGTCGTTATCACTGGTCTGGGCATCGTTTCTTGCCTGGGCAATGACAAAGAGACCGTCACCGCTAACCTGCGTGCAAGTCGCCCTGGCATCCGCTTCAACCCGGAATATGCCGAAATGGGTCTGCGTAGCCAGGTTTCCGGCTCCATTGACCTGCCCCTCGAAGAACTGATCGATCGCAAGATCTATCGCTTCGTCGGCCACGCTGCCGCCTACGCCTACCTGGCCATGAAAGACGCGATCGCCGACTCCGGCCTGAGCGAAGACCAGGTTTCGAACGTACGCACCGGCCTGATCGCCGGCTCCGGCGGCGCATCGACCCTCAACCAGATGGAAGCGCTGGACATCCTGCGCGAAAAAGGCGTGAAGCGCGTCGGCCCGTACCGTGTCACGCGGACCATGGGCAGCACCGTTTCCGCCTGCCTGGCCACGCCGTTCGCCATCAAGGGTGTGAACTACTCGATCTCCTCCGCCTGCGCCACCAGCGCCCACTGCATCGGGACTGCCGTTGAGCAGATCCAACTGGGCAAGCAGGACATCGTGTTTGCCGGCGGCGGTGAAGAAGAGCATTGGAGCCAGTCGTTCCTGTTCGACGCCATGGGTGCATTGTCCACCCAGTACAACGAAACCCCGGAAAAAGCCTCCCGCGCCTACGACGCCAAGCGTGACGGTTTCGTCATCGCCGGCGGTGGTGGCATGGTGGTGGTCGAGGAGCTGGAACACGCCCTGGCCCGTGGCGCCAAGATCTACGCAGAAATCGTTGGCTACGGCGCGACGTCCGACGGCTACGACATGGTTGCGCCAAGCGGTGAAGGCGCCATCCGCTGCATGCAGATGGCAATGTCCACCGTCGACACCCCAATCGACTACCTCAACACCCACGGCACCTCGACCCCGGTCGGCGATGCCAAGGAAATGGAAGGCGTACGTGCGGTATTCGGCGACAAGGCTCCGAAGATCAGCTCCACCAAGAGCCTGTCGGGTCACTCCCTGGGCGCCGCTGGCGTTCACGAAGCAATCTACTGCCTGCTGATGATGGAAGGTAACTTCATGGCCGGCTCGGCCAACATCGACGAAATTGATCCGGTTGTGGCCGATATGCCGATCCTGACCAAGACCGTTGAAAACGCCAAGATCGACACCGTGATGAGCAACAGCTTCGGCTTCGGTGGCACCAATGCCACCCTGGTACTGAAGCGCTGGCAGGGCAAGTAAGCCCCGCAGGTTGATCACATGAAAAAGCCCCGACTGGTTCGGGGCTTTTTTGTGGGCTACAGGAAAGACCGAGTCGCCTGCTTCGCGAGCAAGCCCGCTCCCACATTCGACCGAGTGCTTCCTGAACAAATACGGTCAAGTGTGGGAGCTGGCTTGCCTGCGAATGGGCCAACCCGGTTCCCCGCCCTACACCGAAAACCGCGCCACCATCGAATTCAGATCCACCGCCAACCGCGACAGCTCCTGGCTCGCCGCATTGGTCTGGTTAGCCCCAGTCGACGTCTGATGCGCCAGGTCGCGGATATTCATCAGGTTGCGATCCACCTCTCGGGCCACCGCCGCCTGCTCCTCCGAGGCACTGGCAATCACCAGGTTGCGTTCGTTGATCAACGTAAATGCCGAGGCAATCTCTTCCAGGGCCATGCCCGCCGATTTCGCGATGTCCAACGTGGAGCGAGCCCGCGTGTTGCTCTGCTGCATCGAGCTGACGGCCAGGTCGGTGCCCTGCTGAATGCCGCTGATCATCTGTTCGATTTCCTGGGTCGACTGTTGCGTGCGATGGGCCAAGGCCCGCACCTCATCGGCCACCACCGCAAACCCGCGCCCGGCATCCCCGGCTCGCGCCGCTTCAATTGCCGCGTTCAGGGCCAGCAAGTTGGTTTGCTCGGCAATCGAGCGAATCACGTCCAGCACTGTGCTGATGCCATAGACCTTTTGCGCCAACTCCTCGACCTGGGTCACATTGGCGGTCACATCGGTCGCCAGGGCTTCAATCGACACCACCGTCTGCTGCACCTGTTCACGCCCTTGCTGGGCAATCCGGTCAGATTCGCGAGATGCCTGGGAAGTGGCCACGGCATTGCTCGCCACCTCCTCCACCGCCGCCGTCATCTGATTGACTGCCGTGGCCGCCTGTTCGATTTCCTGGTTCTGCTGGTGCAAACCACGGGTCGCATCCTCGGTAACGCAACTGAGCTCTTCGGACGCGGACGCCAATTGGTTCGACGACTCTGATATGCGCCGGATAGTGTCGCGCAGGCTCTCCTGCATGCGCTTGAGCGCCTGCTGCAAGCGCGCCGGCTCGTCGCTGCCACTGAGCCTGATCTCGCCGGTCAAGTCGCCACTGGCAACGCCCTGGGCCACTTTCAACGATTGCGCCAGCGGCAGCACGATGCTGCGTGTCAGCCACACCGCCAGGCCGATCGTGATCAACGCCGTGACGCCAATCATGCCCATCACCCAGACCCGCGACTGGCTGAACACCTGCTGTGCCAGCCGAGCAGCCTCATTGGCGCTGGACTTGTTCAGATTGACCAATTCACGCAACGTGACGGCCATCTGGTCGGCAATCTGATTCATTTCGCCATTGACCACCCCAATGGCCTCCTCCAGCCGATTGGCCTTGGATAAGCCCACCACCTGCTCCTGGCGTTGCAGGTACTGTTGCTCCTCGACCTTGAAGCGATCAAACAGCACGCGCTCCTCAGGCAAGACGATCAACGCCTCGTACACGCCTTCAGCGTGGTGCAAACCGGTTTTGATCTCGGCGATTTTCTGCTCGTTCTGCGCCACCGCCTGGGGGTCGCGGTTGACCAGCAAGCGCAACGTCAGCGCCCGAATGCGCAACACATCCTGGTTCATCTCCCCTACTGCCATCACGCTGGGCAGCCAGTTGGTCTCCACCTGGTCCGACTGCTGGCGCATATTGGCCATCTGCAACAGGGCAAAGCCGCCCAGGACGAACACCATCAACGCCAGCACACCAAAGCCCAGACCGGCGCGAGGGGCGATATTCAAACTGCGGATATTCATGCCAGGGTTCCTTCCAAAAGTGCTGCATCCACCTGCAGCGGGTCTCTTGGACGTTATCGGCACCTCAGGTCATTGGCATAAGACCAAAACGCGATATCAACGCGCGTCGCCATCGCGACGCGGCTTGGGCAGGATGGCCAGGAAGTTGTCGCGCGCGACCTTGTGGGCAACGTCTTCGGGCAACGCATCGAGGAAAGGATCGAAGCGGCGCATTTCCTTGCCCAACTTGTTGAAGCGCCCGACGACGTCGGAGCCGAGCATGAACCGATCCGGGAAGCGCTTCACCAGCGCCACCCATTGCGGCCGTGGCTGGCCAGCGTCATCCAGCAGATAGGGCGTGAGCATGCTCCAGGACAGGTCGATATACAGGTTGGGGTAAGCCTCAAGCAGGCGCGTCAGGGTAGGCAACAAAAAATCCATTTGCACCTGATGACGGTGGATTTCCTTGCTGGTACCCGCATGCGCCCAGATAAAACGCGTGTGCGGGTGGTTGCGTAACGGCTGCTCGACTTCCGCCAGGTACAGTGGGTTGCGCTCACGTTTGGAGGTGATGTTGGAGTGCAGCATCACTGGCAGGTCATTTTCGGCCGCCAGATGATAGATGCGCGTCATGGCTTCGTTATTGGCACGCGGTGTATCGCCGGAAGTCAGCGCGGTAAGGTCATCGTGGCGGGTGAACACTTCACCGATGCCCTGCCACAGCCCAGGGTTGAGGTCGAGCATGCGCTGGATGTGGGCCGCAGAGTTCTTGTCGTTGGGATTGAAACCGGCCAGGAACGGGTGAAAGTGCTGGCGTTGCTCGGGGGAAAGTTTATTGATCGCCGCCGCGACGATCACATCCGTGGCGCTGTACCAGTAGGCATCGGCGTCGTCACCGGCGTAGTAGCGCGGGCGCTTGGGTTCATCTTCGTGCCATTTCTTGGCCACAGGAATCCCGGAAATCATGACATGCTCAATGCGGTTGTCCGCCATGGCCTTGAGTAGCTTGTCCATGCCGGCGGTTTCCTGGAAAAAATCCACGTAATGCAGGTGCGCGTCGCTGTAGGCATAGTCACGGGCCTGCGCGGCAAGGCTGCTGGCGGCGAGCAACAAGGCAAGACTCAGGCGAGCTCCAGACACGGTAAAACCTCAATAAGGGCGGATACGGGTAGACCTTGCGCCAGCCTTCGGGGTTCAGCATTGAAAAAACCGGAACACTGGAGTGCCAGCATGCTCTATAACTGCATGACCTTCATCCTGCGCCCTTACGAGGTTTGCCATGCCTGTTACCGTCAATACGCTGAACGCTGAAAACTTCCGTCACAGCGTGAATATCAATAATCACGAGCTGTTTACTGACCTGCCCAAGAGCCTGGGCGGTGACGACTCAGCCCCCTCTCCCCACGATTATTTCGATGCTGCGCTGGCGTCGTGCAAAGCCTTGACCGTAAGGCTCTACGCGCAGAAAAAAGATATCCCGCTGACCGGCGTGACCGTGGAGGTCACCCACGACAGCACTGAGGAGCAGAAGGGTAAATACAAGCTCAACGTCAAGCTGACCCTCAAGGGCGTACTCACCGATGCCCAGCGCGATGAACTGCACCGCGTCGCCGATAAGTGCCCGGTACACAAGCTGATGACCACTGCCGAAGTCACCATCGAAACGAAATTGTCGGAAGGCGCCTTCAGCCAATAGCCCCAACTTCCCACCGAGCGGGTTATGCTTGATCGCATCCAACCCGCTCAGACTGGGATGCCCATGACCGCCCTTACCGTGATTCGCCCTCGCCCCGAAGATGTAGAAGGCCAGCCCATCCTGCGGCCCCTGCCCTCGCGTGAATGCCGCAGCGTCGGGCCCTTTGTTTTTTTCGACCATATGCTGCCGACCCGCTACGCGCCGGGTACCGGCATGAATATCCGCCAGCATCCCCACATCGGCTTGTCCACCCTCACCTACCTGTTTGAAGGCGCCTTGCAGCATAAGGATAGCCTTGGTTCGGACCAGGTGGTGCAAGCCGGCGATGTCAGCTGGATGACCGCCGGCAGTGCGATTGCCCACGTTGAGCGCACACCGCAAGCGGTCAAGGCCAGGGGTTTCAACCTGCATGGCCTGCAGGTTTGGCTGGCCTCGCCCAAGGACCATGAGACGGGGCCGGGACACTACAGCCATCACCCCGCGGCGAGCTTGCCGGTGAGCGATAACCTCGGTGTGCAAATCCGCTTGATCGCCGGTAATGGTTTTTGCCTCAAATCACCCGTGCCGGTGCTGTCGCCGACGCTGTATGCCGAAGTGCAGATGCAAACCGCCACGACCCTGCTGATTGCCGATGAGCATGAGGAACGTGCGGTGTATGTGCTGGAGGGTGAGGTGCAATTGGACGGTGAAGCGCTGGAGGTGAACAGTCTGGTGGTATTGCCGACTGGGCAGGAGATGACCCTGTATGCCGAGAGTGATTGTCACCTGATGGTATTTGGCGGGGCGCCGCTGGATGGGCCACGGCGGATCAACTGGAATTTTGTGGCGAGTGATCCGGCGGTGATCGAGCAGGCGAGACAGCGCTGGGCGGCTGGGGATTGGCCCACTGTGCCGGGGGAGTCTGAAAGAATCGAGTTACCTGTTAAATAGCTATCGCAGGCAAGCCAGCTCCCACATTTTGAAATGTGTATACCCATCAGATGTGGGAGCTGGCTTGCCTGCGATGGCGTCAGATCAGGCGCTGAAAAATCAGCCCTTGAACACTTCATTCAATAAGTTATGCATCGCCTGGAACGCCCGAGCAGCGGTCTTCGCGTCGTACATCATCTTGCCTGGCACATTGGCATGGGGGTCGGTGAAGGAATGCACCGCGCCGCCGTAGCTGAGCAACTGCCAATCCACACCTGCCGCGTTCATTTCATCTTCGAACGCGGGCAGTTGCTCTTTGGGCACCAACGGGTCCGAGGCGCCATGCAGCACCAGCACTGACCCCTTGATGTTCTTCGCGTCCGCCGGGTTCGGTGTATCCAGGGTGCCATGGAACGACACAGCGGCCTTCAACGGCGCACCGGTACGGGCCAGCTCCAGGGAGCAGCAACCGCCGAAGCAGAAGCCGAAGGTGGCCAGTTTCGACGTGTCCACCGCTGCTTCAGTCTGGCCTTGCAGTTGCTCGAAGGCCGCTTGCATGCGTTTGTTCAGCAGTGTGCGATCATTCTTCAACGGCATCATCGCCGCACCGGCTTCATCGCCATTTGAAGGCCGCACGGTTTGCCCGTAGAGGTCGGCAATCAACACCACATAGCCTTTGCTGGCAACGGCCTTGGCGATCTCTTCGGCCCCCGCACTCACGCCCATCCAGTTCGGCGCCATCAGCAACCCGGGCAGCGGGCCCTTGTGGCTGGCATCGAATGCCAGACGGCTTTCATAAGACTGGCCATCAATCTGATAGACCACGGAACGTACAGTGACTTGGCTCATGATTCACTCCAGTTGAGGTACACGCAGAAACGCTAATGCAACGGTAGGAGCGAGCTTGCTCGCGAAAAACGTCAACGATAACGCGTACACCCTGAATCAACGCGGTGCCCTGAAGTTTTTCGCGAGCAAGCTCGCTCCTACAAATGAAAAAACCCGCCGAAGCGGGTTTTTCTACAACGGTGTTAAACCGACAATTCAACCAACAGCTTGTTCAGTCGGCGCACATACGCGGCCGGGTCCTTCAAGCTGTCGCCGGCTGCCAGGGCGGCTTGGTCGAAGAGGATGTGCGACAGGTCGCCAAACCGCTCTTCGCTCTGCTCGCCATCGAGTTTCTCGATCAGCGGGTGAGACGGGTTGAATTCGAAGATCGGCTTGGAATCCGGCACTTTCTGCCCACTGGCTTCGAGGATCTGGCGCATCTGCATGCCCAGGTCCTGCTCGCCGATGGCCAGGATCGCCGGGGAGTCGGTCAGGCGGTGGGAAACCCGCACTTCACTGACCGCTTCACCCAGGGAAGCCTTGATGCGCTCAACCAGGCCCTCTTTGGACTTGGCGACTTCTTCGGCTTCTTTCTTCTCTTCTTCGGAGTCCAGGTTCCCCAGGTCCAGGTCACCACGGGCCACATCGACGAAGGTTTTGCCGTCGAACTCGGTGAGGTAGCTCATCAGCCACTCATCGATACGGTCGGTCAGCAGCAGCACTTCGATGCCTTTCTTGCGGAAGACTTCCAGGTGCGGGCTGTTTTTGACCTGAGCGTAGGTTTCGCCGGTCAGGTAGTAGATCTTGTCCTGACCTTCCTTGGCACGTGCCAGGTAGTCAGCCAGGGACACAACCTGCTCGCCGTCTTCGCCTTGAGTCGAGGCAAAACGCAGCAAACCGGCGATTTTTTCCTTGTTGGCAAAATCTTCCGCCGGGCCTTCTTTCATCACCTGGCCGAAGTTTTTCCAGAAGCTCTTGTATTGCTCAGGCTCGTTCTTCGCCAGCTTTTCCAGCATGTCGAGTACACGCTTGGTCAGCGCCGACTTCATGGAGTCGATGATCGGATCTTTCTGCAGGATTTCCCGCGAGACGTTCAGCGACAGGTCGTTGGAATCGACCACACCTTTGATAAAGCGCAGGTACAGTGGCAGGAAGGATTCCGCCTGGTCCATCACGAACACGCGCTGCACGTAGAGCTTCAGGCCTTTTGGCGCTTCACGCTGGTACAGGTCGAACGGAGCACGGGCCGGGACGTAGAGCAGCGAGCTGTATTCGAGCTTGCCTTCAACCTTGTTGTGGCTCCAGCTCAGCGGGTTCTCGTAGTCGTGGCCGATGTGCTTGTAGAACTCCTGGTATTCCTCGTCCTTGATCTCGGTACGCGGACGGGTCCACAGGGCGCTGGCGCGGTTGACGGTTTCCCATTCCACAGCCGGAGCTTCTTCGCCTTCGGCAACGGTCTGTTCCTTGGGCAACTCGATCGGCAACGCGATGTGGTCGGAGTACTTCTTGATGATGTTGCGCAGGCGCCAGCCATCGGCGAATTCATCTTCACCGGTTTTAAGGTGCAGCACGATGCGGGTGCCGCGATCTGCCTTGTCGATAGTGGCGATTTCAAATTCGCCCTCGCCCTTGGAAGCCCAGTGCACGCCTTCGCTGGCGTCGAGGCCGGCGCGGCGGCTGAAGACTTCAACCTTGTCGGCGACGATGAAGGCCGAATAGAAGCCCACGCCGAATTGGCCGATCAGGTGAGAGTCTTTTTTCTGGTCGCCCGACAGGTTCTTCATGAAATCTGCGGTGCCGGATTTGGCGATGGTCCCCAGGTGGGTGATCGCATCGTCACGGCTCATGCCGATACCGTTGTCTTCGAGGGTGACGGTTTTGGCGTCTTTGTCGTAGCTCACACGGATCTTCAGTTCCGCGCCGCCTTCCAGCAACTCAGGCTTGGACAGGGCTTCGAAACGTAATTTGTCGACAGCGTCAGAGGCGTTCGAGATCAATTCGCGAAGGAAAATTTCCTTGTTGGAATACAGCGAATGGATCATGAGGTGCAGCAGTTGCTTCACCTCGGTCTGGAAGCCCAGGGTTTCCTTTTGAGTTTCCACACTCATGGTCATCAAACTCCAATTGGATGGCAGTGGCCGCGCCCGAAAGGGTTGGCGGCGGGTTGTCATCAAAGTTGGGGGCTCAGGCCAGGATTTCAAGGGCGGGCCAATTCCTCAATCTTGAAATGTGCCCGGGCGGTGGCAATCGGTTCGGCCGCAGTGCTCTGCCAGGCGGTAATCGCCACGTTGGCCACGCGCCGGCCCTGGCGCCATACCTGGCACTTGGCGTAGGTGTCACGAAACTGGCCGGCGCGCAGATAATCCAGGGAGAAGTCGATGATTTTCGGCAGGCCCGGAGCGCCCGTGAACACCATCAGATGCAGGGCGGCCGCCAACTCCATGAAGCCGGCGATCACCCCGCCATGCAACGCCGGCAAAATGGGGTTACCAATATTGTCCTTGTTGGCCGGCAGGCGAAACAGCAACTCATCCCCCAGACGGGTGCATTCGATGCCGATCAGCCTGGCATAGGGCACCAGGTCGAGCAGCGCGTCATAGTTGCCACGATCAAGGGCTTGCTCCAGACGGGTCTTGAACCGATGCGTCATGCCTGCTCTCCCTTGATGACCGTGCCCAAGCCTTGGGTGCCTTTGAGGCGCTTGCCCATGCGCATGAACGTGCCCACCACATGGGCGATAGGTTGTTGCGGGTCATCCTGATAGGCAACGCCACGGGTGAAGATCACGTCGGTGGTCACCCGGTAGCATTGCGCGAAGCCATAGACCGGCTTGTGGGGTTCGGCGGGATGCATGTAGTCGATACGCAGGTCCAGGGTGGGGCACACTTCGAATTCGGGCAATACGCACAGGGTCGCCATGCCGCACGCGGTGTCCATCAACGAGGTGAGCGCGCCGCCGTGGATCACCCCGCTCAGGGGGTCACCGACGATATGCGGCCCATATGGCAGTACGAGGGTCATGCCCTCCTCGCTGGCTTGATGAACACTCACCCCCAACACCTGGCAATGGCGCAGGGCCGAAACAAAGCGCGTGGCACGCTCTAACAACGGGTTTTCGGTCATTGTTTTTAGACTCTTATTAGTGTGAATTCGGCGGATGGGAATGACTGGGTAAAGTTCCTGTACGAAACATGCTATATATCTGTGGGACATAAGGAACTAATGCTGGCCCCTTGGGTTCGAAAGGCCAGTAGATATCTTCAATAAGGAGAAACACCCCATGCGTAAGACATTAGCTATTTCCATGATGCTGGCCGCTGCTCTCGGTCTGGCTGCCTGCGACAAGAAATCCGAAGACAAAGCCCAAGACGCTGCTGCACATTCTGAGCAAGCTCAGCAAGATATGGCTAAAGCACAGGATAAAGTGAACGACGCTGCGAAAGAAAACGCTGAAGCTGCCAAAGCTCAGGCCGAATCGAACGAAGCTGCTGCAAAAGAAGCTGCACCTGCCGCACCTGCAGAACCTGCCAAGCAGTAATCGCAGGGTTTAAAGCAGTATTGCAGCAAAAGAAAGCCCGCTGACTAAGCGGGCTTTTCTTTGTCTGCGATTTACTGCCAGCGCTACGATGCGCCGTCTTTTACAGCCTCGACTGCTGGCATATCGGTGGGGGTATACACCATTACCTGCAATACATCGGAATGGAACTCGCGGCGGTACAGCACCAGCACCACCCCGCTGCTCATCAACATGAACAACCAGGGGCTGACAAACCAGGCCAGCATGGTCATGCCGAAGTAATAAGCACGCAGGCCAAAGTTGAACTGGTTGGCCGCCATCGAAATCACTCGCGCCGCCCGCAAAGCAAACGCCTTGCGCTCCTGCTCTGACACGTGCCGTTCACCGATCATGGGCGCCGAGCCCACCAGCACTGCCGCGAAGTTGTACTGGCGCATGCACCAACTAAAGGTGAAAAAGGCGTAGACGAACACCAGTGCCAGGCACAGCAGTTTGATCTCCGACATGCCCTGGGATGCCTGCTGCACCATGGGAATGTCCGCCAGCAGTGACACTGCGCGTTCCGAAGCCCCCAGCACGGTGAGAATACCGGCGAGGATGATCAAGGTGCTGGACGCGAAGAACGAGGCATTGCGCTCCAGGTTGCCGATCACACTGGCGTCGGCGATGCGGTTGTCGCGCAGCAGCATGCGGCGCATCCAGTCTTCACGGTACAGGTGCAACACACTGGCCAGGCACGCCGTGTCCCGTGCTTTCCACGTTGCGTAACGGGTGTAGCCGCCCCAGCAGATAACAAACCAGAGTGCGGCAAGCAGGTGGATCCAATTGGCTTCAACGAACGACATGCGGGTCCTTGTACACAGGATGATAGGGCCGACACGGTCCAAATGTGGGAGCTGGCTTGCCTGCGATAGCGTCTTTGCAGTCACCACCGCGCACAACCGATGTGCCGCCATCGCAGGCAAGCCAGCTCCCACACCGACCGGTGTTATCAACTTGAGATTTTTGACGTCACCCCGAAAAAAAAGACACTGCCAGCGACTCAAAAAAAATGCCCCGTATCGTTTGATACGGGGCATTTCAGTGCAGCACAAACCGCGTGTTACGCGATGGCTTCGCTGCGCTTGCCCAGCAGACGGTCAATCACCACGGCCACTACCAGCGTCATCACCGACGGCACCAGCCACGCCAAGCCTTGTTCGCTCAACGGCAGGTTTACCAACTGCGTAGGCATCCAACCCGCCAGGCCTGCACCCTTGAGTGCGTCGATGCAGCCAAAGATGAACGACACCAGCATCACCGGGCCGACAATACGACCCTGTTCCTGCCAGAACCCTTTGCAGAAGCTCAGGGCCACCAACACGATGCACGGCGGGTAGATCGCAGTCAGCACCGGGATCGAGAAGGCAATCAGTTTGGTCAGGCCCAGGTTGGACACAAACAGCGAGAACAGCGCCAGAATCACCACCAGGGTCTTGTAGGACAGTGGCAGGATCTTACTGAAATACTCGGCGCAGGCGCAGGTCAGGCCCACGGCAGTCACCAGGCATGCCAGGGAAATCAGCACGGCGAGGAAACCACTGCCCAGGGAGCCGAACGTATATTGCACATAAGCGTGCAGCACCGCTGCGCCATTGCTGGCACCCGCGGCCACGGCATGGCTGCCCGAACCCAGGCGGAACAGGCTGACGTACACCAGCGCCAGGCCCACGCCGGCAATCAGCCCGGCAATGATCGCGTAGCGGGTGATCAGCTTGGGCGACTCGACGCCACGGGAGCGGATCGCGTTGACGATCACAATGCCGAACACCAGGGCGCCCAGGGTATCCATGGTCAAGTAACCATTGATAAAGCCTTGGGAGAACGGCGCGGCCACGTATTCCGGCGTGGCAACCCCCACCTCACCCGCAGGCAAGGCAAACGCAGCGATACCAAGAATGGCCAGGGCGATGATCTTCAGCGGCGCCAGGAAACGGCCCACGGTGTCCAGCAGTCGACCCGGGTACAGGGAGACAAAGAACACCACCAGGAAATACACCGAGCTGTAGAGGAACAGCGCCAACGGGCTTTCACCGGTCAAGGGCGCCAAGCCCACTTCAAATGACACGGTTGCGGTGCGCGGGGTCGCAAACAGCGGGCCCACGGCCAAGTAGGCCGCTGCCGCCAGCAGGCCACCGGCGATCTTGCCAATCGGGCTGCTCAGCGCATCCATGCCGCCACCGACCTTGGCCAGGGCGATCACGGTGACCACCGGCAAACCGACTGCGGTGATCAGAAAGCCCAGCGCCGCCATCCACACATGCGGCCCGGACTGCAAACCAACGATAGGCGGGAAGATGATGTTGCCGGCGCCCACGAACAGGGCAAAGGTCATAAAGCCCAGCGCCAGGATATCCTGGCTTTTCAACACTTTCATTTGAGGAAATACCACACTACTGAATCGGAATTTAGAGAGGGCTTCCCTATGGATGAGGGAAATGCTGCCGGCCCTTGTGGGGACCGACCGGTCTAGCGCGCAGCTTCCTTTTGGGACGCGGACGCATAAAGAGGCGGCTAGAGTACAGAATTAGCCTGACAAACGCACTGTTGCGGGGCGGACTGTCCGATAAGCGACATTTCAATGTCGCGTTTTCATACTTAATTGGGCAATACACAACCCTGTGGGAGCTGGCTTGCCTGCGATGGCGTCGACTCGGTATGGCTGATGCACCGAGGTGTCTGCATCGCAGGCAAGCCAGCTCCCACATTGAGCCGAGTTATACCCAGAACGCACAAAGGCCACCCGAAGGTGGCCTTTGTGTGGTGAAGCGTCAGCTAAGCGCGAGGCTTACTTGACAGCCCAACCGGTCAGCTCGGCCAGGGCCTTGCCGATGTCTGCCAGCGAACGCACGGTTTTAACGCCTGCGTCTTGCAGTGCAGCGAATTTCTCGTCTGCAGTGCCTTTGCCGCCAGAGATGATTGCGCCAGCATGGCCCATGCGCTTGCCCGCAGGGGCAGTCACACCAGCGATGTAGGAAACAACCGGCTTGGTCACGTGTGCCTTGATGTAGGCAGCCGCTTCTTCTTCAGCCGAACCGCCGATCTCACCGATCATCACGATCGCTTCGGTCTTCGGGTCTTCCTGGAACAGCTTCAGGATGTCGATGAAGTTGGAGCCTGGGATCGGGTCACCGCCGATGCCGACGCAAGTCGACTGACCGAAACCGGCGTCAGTGGTCTGCTTCACAGCTTCGTAGGTCAGGGTGCCGGAACGGGAAACGATACCGACTTTACCTGGCAAGTGAATGTGACCTGGCATGATGCCGATCTTGCATTCGCCTGGGGTGATCACGCCTGGGCAGTTAGGGCCGATCAGGACTACGCCCAGCTCGTCGCACTTAACTTTAGCGTCCAGCATGTCCAGGGTAGGAATGCCTTCGGTGATGCAGACGATCAGCTTGATGCCGCCGAATGCCGCTTCCAGGATCGAGTCCTTGCAGAAAGGAGCTGGAACGTAGATCACGCTGGCGGTGGCGCCAGTGGCAGCTACAGCATCTTTCACGGTGTTGAACACTGGCAGACCCAGGTGCTCGGTGCCGCCTTTGCCCGGAGTTACGCCGCCAACCATCTTGGTGCCGTATTCGATGGCTTGCTGGGTGTGGAAACTACCTTGCGAACCGGTAATACCCTGGCAGATAACTTTGGTGTCTTTATTGATCAGGACGCTCATTACTTGCCCTCCGCAGCTTTGACAACTTGTTGAGCAGCGTCGGTCAGGCTGGTAGCCGCGATGATGTTCAAACCGCTTTCTGCCAGTACTTTAGCGCCCAGTTCAGCGTTGTTACCTTCAAGGCGAACAACAACCGGGATTTTAACGCCGACTTCTTTCACTGCACCGATGATGCCTTCGGCAATCATGTCGCAACGAACGATGCCGCCGAAGATGTTGACCAGTACTGCAGCGACGTTGGAGTCGGACAGGATGATCTTGAACGCTTCGGTAACGCGTTCCTTGGTAGCGCCACCACCTACGTCGAGGAAGTTGGCTGGCTTGCCGCCATGCAGGTTGACGATGTCCATGGTACCCATGGCCAGGCCAGCACCGTTGACCATGCAGCCGATGTTGCCTTCCAGGGCTACGTAGTTCAGTTCGAACTTGGCAGCGTGCGCTTCGCGCGGATCGTCTTGCGACGGATCGTGGAAAGTCTTCAGCTTAGGCTGACGGTACATGGCGTTGGCGTCGATGTTGATCTTGGCGTCGAGGCAGTGCAGATCGCCGTCAGCCTTGATCACCAGCGGGTTCACTTCCAGCAGGGCCAGATCGTGATCCTGGAACAGTTTGGCCAGACCAACGAAGATCTTGGCGAACTGGGCAACTTGCTTGCCTTCCAGGCCCAGCTGGAAAGCCAGCTCGCGACCCTGGAATGGCTGTGCGCCAACCAGTGGATCGATAGTGGCCTTCAGAATTTTTTCTGGGGTTTCGTGAGCGATTTTCTCGATGTCCACGCCACCTTCGGTGGAAGCCATGAACACGATGCGACGGCTCGAACGGTCAACGACAGCGCCCAGGTACAGCTCTTTAGCGATATCAGTGCACGATTCAACCAGGATCTTGGTGACTGGTTGGCCATTGGCATCAGTCTGGTAAGTCACCAGACGCTTGCCCAGCCACTGCTGTGCGAAGGCCTTGGCGTCTTCTTTGCTGCGAACCAGCTTGACGCCGCCCGCTTTACCGCGACCACCGGCGTGGACCTGGGCTTTGACAACCCACTCGCTGCCGCCGATTTTGTCGCAAGCTTCTGCTGCTGCTTCCGGGGTGTCTACTGCGTAGCCCTTGGAAACTGGCAGGCCGTATTCAGCGAACAGCTGCTTACCCTGATACTCGTGAAGATTCATGCTTTTTACCGTCTTCGTTAGGTACTGCGCATTCGGCGCTGCGCTCATTATGAGTGCCGCGCCACCTGTGACTGCTGCTTGCGCAACTTGCGGGGCTTATGGCCCGTAAAGCTGCGCAAGGCTGCGTCCAGCGGATATTCCGCGGTGAGTCTTGCGCGCAAGGCTCACGACGGGCAACTCCGCCGTGGTTTCTTATTATCTCGCTTAGCGCTTCTTGCGGTTGGCGATGTGGATGGCGCCGCCATTCACTGCCAACGCGGCTTCGTGCAACGCTTCGGACAGGGTCGGATGGGAGAAGACCATCATGCCCAGGTCCTCGGCACTGGTGCCGAATTCCATGCCGATTGCGCCTTGCTGAACCAGTTCTGCAGCGCTTGGGCCAATCACGTGGACGCCCAATACGCGGTCAGTCTTGGCATCAGCGATGACTTTGACAAAACCACCGGTGTCGTTAGCTGCCATGGCACGGCCAGAAGCGGCAAACGGGAAGGTGCCGACGTTAACTTCAACGCCTTCAGCTTTCAACTGCTGTTCGTTCTTGCCGACCCATGCAATTTCCGGGTGGGTGTAGATAACCGATGGGATCAGGTCGTAGTTCATCTGGGTCTTGTGACCCTTGATGCGCTCAACGACCATGATGCCCTCTTCGGAAGCCTTGTGGGCCAGCATCATGCCACGAACCACGTCGCCAATGGCATAGACGCCAGGCACGGTGGTAGCGCAATGATCGTCAACGTGGATGAAACCACGCTCGTCGATGTTCACGCCGCTGTCGGAAGCCAGCAGGTCGTTGGTCACTGGGCGGCGGCCCACGGCGACGATCAGCTTGTCGAAGGTGATGGTCTGCTCGCCGTCTTTATCGGTGTAGGTCACAACGACTTCTTCGCCGTTGACCTTGGAACCGGTAACACGGGCGCCGAGCTTGATGTCCAGACCTTGTTTGGTCAGGGTTTTCAGCGCTTCCTTGGACACCGCGGTGTCGGCAGCCAGCAGGAACGTATCCAGGGCTTCCAGCACGGTGACTTCAGCGCCCAGACGCGACCATACCGAACCCAGCTCCAGGCCGATTACGCCAGCGCCGATCACGCCCAGGCGCTTAGGTACGGCTTGGAATTCCAGGGCGCCGGTCGAATCAACGATCACGTTGTTATCAACAGGTGCAGGTGGAATGTCGATTGGACGCGAACCTGGGGCCAGGATCACGTTTTCGGCTTCGATGACTTCAACCGAACCGTCTGGCTTGGTGACTTCAACTTTCTTGCCGGCCAGCAGCTTGCCGTGGCCTTGGATGGAAGTCACGCCGTTGGCCTTGAACAAGGTGGCAACGCCGGAAGTCAGGCCTTTGACGATGTTGGCTTTACGGCCGACCATGGCTGGCACGTCCATGGTCACGCCAGCATGGTTGATGCCGTGGATCGCGAAGCCGTCTTGGGCTTCGTGGAATTTCCAGGAGCTGTCCAGCAGCGCCTTGGACGGAATGCAACCGACGTTCAGGCAAGTGCCGCCCAGCGCCAGTTTGCCTTCCTTGTCGGTGTATTTTTCGATGCAAGCAGTGGACAGGCCTAGTTGCGCGGCCTTGATGGCGGCAACATAGCCGCCAGGGCCTGCACCAATCACTACAACGTCAAATTTCTGTGTCATGAAAATAGATCCTCTATTTGCGACAAGCTTCTAGCCACACGTTGCAAGCCAAGCTGCTTTTTCCTACAGCTTGTAGCTCGCAACATGCAACTGCTTCTATCAGATGTCCAGGAGCAGGCGAGCCGGGTCTTCCAGCAGGTTCTTGATGGTCACCAGGAACGTCACGGCTTCTTTACCGTCGATCAGGCGGTGATCGTAAGACAGTGCCAGGTACATCATTGGGCGGATCACAACCTGGCCGTTGATGGCCATCGGACGCTGGATGATGTTGTGCATGCCCAGGATCGCGGCTTGCGGTGGGTTGACGATCGGCGTCGACATCATCGAACCGAAGGTACCACCGTTGGTGATGGTGAAGGTACCGCCGGTCATCTCGTCGATGGTCAGCTTGCCGTCACGGGCTTTCTTGCCGAAGCCGGCGATGCCGCCTTCGATTTCGGCCAGGCTCATCAGCTCGGCGTTACGCAGTACTGGAACTACCAGGCCACGGTCGCTGGAAACGGCAACGCCGATGTCCGCATAGCCGTGGTAAACGATGTCGCCGCCGTCGATGGAAGCGTTGACTGCCGGGAAGCGCTTCAGCGCTTCGGTGGCCGCTTTCACGAAGAACGACATGAAGCCCAGGCGTACGCCGTTGTGGGACTTCTCGAACAGGTCCTTGTACTTCGAACGCAGGGCCATGACTTCGGTCATGTCGACTTCGTTGAAGGTGGTCAGCATCGCCATGTTCGACTGTGCTTCAACCAGGCGCTTGGCCACAGTGGCACGTACGCGAGTCATCGGTACGCGCTTCTCGGTGCGGTCGCCAGCGGCAAACACAGGCGCAGCGGCAGCAGGCGCGGCTGGCTTGGCAGGTGCGGCAGCCGGAGCGTTCTTCTTGGCTTCAACGGCGGCAACCACGTCTTCCTTGGTCACGCGGCCGTCTTTGCCAGTGCCCTTGATGGAAGCCAGGTTGATGCCGTTTTCTTCAGCCAGTTGACGCGCAGCCGGTGCAGCGATTGGGTCTTCGCCACCCGCAGCCGGTGCAGCAGGGGCAGAAGCAGCCGGTGCAGCGGCGGCAGGAGCAGGAGCGGCAGCAGCGCTGCCCTCTTCGATCGAACCCAGTACCTGGTTCGACAGAACGGTAGCGCCCTCTTCAGCAACGATCGCGCCCAGCACGCCGTCAGCTTCGGCCAACACTTCCAGTACGACTTTGTCGGTCTCGATGTCGACGATCAGGTCGTCACGCTTGACGGCCTCGCCTGGTTTCTTGTGCCAGGTGGCAACGGTGCCATCGGCAACCGATTCCGGGAATGACGGGGCTTTGATTTCGATAGCCATTATCTGTAGGTCCTTAAAATTCGGTTTCAGTCAGCGCGAAGGCGTTAAACAGTGAAAGCATCTTGCAGCAGTTTTTCCTGCTGCTCGGCGTGCATCGACGCATAACCACAGGCAGGTGCAGCAGAAGCATCACGACCGGCGTACTCAAGGACCAAGGCCTTGTTGTGGTTGCCGATGCTGCGACGCAGATGATGCTGGCTGCTGTACCAGGCGCCCTGGTTCATCGGCTCTTCCTGACACCACACAACGTTCGTGAGGTTGGTGTAAGGCGCGATGATCTCCATGAGGTCATCTTCCGGGAACGGATAAAGCTGCTCGATACGCACGATGGCGATGTCTTCGCGGCCTTCGGCACGGCGTTTTTCCAGCAGATCGTAGTAGACCTTGCCGCTGCACAGGATCAGGCGAGTGACCTTGGCGGCGTCCAGCGTGTCGATCTCTGGAATCACGGTCTGGAACGAACCTTGGGCCAGATCTTCCAGGGTCGAAACGGCCAGCTTGTGACGCAACAGCGACTTCGGCGTCAGCACCACCAGCGGCTTGCGCAGCGGACGGATCACCTGGCGACGCAGCAAGTGGTAGATCTGGGCCGGGGTCGTCGGCACGCACACCTGGATGTTGTGCTCGGCGCACAGTTGCAGGTAACGCTCCAGACGGGCCGAGGAGTGCTCTGGCCCCTGACCTTCATAACCGTGTGGCAGCAGCATGGTCAGACCGCACAGACGGCCCCACTTGTGCTCGCCGCTGGTGATGAACTGGTCGATCACCACTTGGGCACCGTTGGCGAAGTCGCCGAACTGGGCTTCCCAGATCACCAGCGCGTTCGGCGTGGTGGTCGAGTAACCGTATTCGAACGCCAGTACGGCTTCTTCGGACAGGAACGAATCGTACAGGTCGAAACGCGGCTGGCCTTCGTACAGGTTCTGCAACGGGATGTAGGTGCCCGCGTCTTTCTGGTTGTGCAATACAGCATGACGGTGCGAGAACGTACCGCGGCCGATGTCCTGGCCGGTCATGCGGATCGGGTGACCTTCGAACGCCAGGGTCGCGTACGCCATGGTTTCGGCGTAACCCCAGTTGATCGGCAGGCCGCCGGCTTGCATCTTCTGACGGTCTTCGTAGATCTTCGCAACCTGGCGCTGTACGACGAAGCCTTCGGGAATTTCCAGCAGCTTGGCGGACAGTTCCTGCAACGTCTTCAAATCGAACGAGGTATCGTGACGTGCAGTCCAGGTGTGACCCAGGTACGGGCGCCAGTCAACGAACAGCTCTTTGTTCGGTTCCTTGACCAGGCTTTTCACTACATGCAGGCCGTTGTCCAGCGCGTTGCGGTATTCGTCGACTTTCGCCTGAACACGCGCATCGTCAACCACGCCGGCCTTGATCAGGCTTTCGGCGTACAGCTCACGGGTGGTGCGCTGCTTGGTGATCTGCTGGTACATCAACGGCTGGGTGCCGCTTGGCTCGTCCGCTTCGTTGTGACCGCGACGGCGGTAGCAAACCAGGTCGATTACCACGTCACGCTTGAACTGCATGCGGTAGTCGACAGCCAATTGGGTCACGAACAGCACGGCTTCCGGATCATCGCCATTCACATGGAGGATCGGCGCCTGGATCATCTTGGCAACGTCGGTAGCGTACTCGGTAGAGCGCGCATCCAACGGGTTGCTGATGGTGAAACCCACCTGGTTGTTGATAACGATGTGAACAGTACCGCCGGTCTTGAAGCCGCGAGTCTGCGACATCTGGAACGTTTCCAGGACCACGCCTTGACCGGCGAATGCCGCGTCACCGTGGATGGAAATCGGCAGCACTTTCTCACCGGTGGCGTCGTTACGACGATCCTGGCGAGCACGCACCGAACCCTCGACCACTGGCGAAACGATTTCCAGGTGGGAGGGGTTGAATGCCATGGCCAGGTGAACTTCACCGCCGGTGGTCATCACGTTGGACGAGAAGCCCTGGTGGTATTTAACGTCACCGGAACCCAGTTCGACCTTCTTCTTGCCTTCGAACTCGTCGAACAGCTCACGCGGGTTCTTGCCGAAGGTGTTGACCAACACGTTCAGGCGACCACGGTGAGCCATGCCGATCACGATTTCCTTGGTGCCATAGGAACCGGAACGCTGGATCAGCTCGTCGAGCATCGGAATCAGGCTTTCGCCGCCTTCCAGGCCGAAACGCTTGGTGCCTGGGTATTTGGTGCCCAGGTATTTCTCGAGACCTTCGGCCGCGGTCACGCGCTCCAGCAGGTGGCCGCGCACATCGGCGGACAATACCGGACGGCCACGCACGCCTTCCAGGCGGTGCTGGAACCAGTGGCGCTGCTCGGAATCGGTGATGTGCGTGAATTCAGCGCCGATGGTGCGGCAATATGTCTGCTGCAACGCTTCGTGAATTTCGCGTAGGCTCGCTTCCTCTTTGCCGATGAACAGGTCGCCGGCACGGAAGGTCGTATCAAGATCGGCATTGGTCAAGCCGTAATGATTGATCGACAGGTCTGCAGGTGCAGGACGCTGCCACAGCCCCAGCGGGTCAAGCTGGGCTGCCTGGTGGCCACGCATACGGTAGGCCTGGATCAGTCGCAGTACTTCAACTTGCTTCTTCTCGTGCTCACTGCTCACGCTGCCGGCGGAAACCGGTTGGGCGCGGCGCTGGTTCTTTGCCAGCAGCACGAACTGATCGCGAATTGTTGCGTGCGATACATCGGTGGCAGCGTTGCCGTCTGAAGACAACGTCTGAAATTTGGTGCGCCATTCTTCTGGCACAGCGTTAGGGTCGTGCAGGTAGAGCTCATAAAGCTCTTCCACATAGGCAGCGTTACCACCTGAAAGATAGCCGCTGTTCCACATGCGCTGCATCACGCTTTCTTGCATGCTTGGTCACCCTCGATTTGGGGACACCACCGGCGAAAACACCGAGTTTGCTTGCAAAAGGCCAAGTGCAGCGACCAAAACAAGCCACTTAGGATCACGCTGATAGTTCGGGTACCAACCCGAATGCCCCTGCTTGTCTCATTTCTTCAAAATAAGAGCCGCGGCTTTGTAAGTCGCTGCTCAAGTTAAAACTACGGCGCCGGTTGAAGCCTGCGCCGCAGCATTTACGGGCACAACGGTCCTGCTTTTACTACAACGTCAGTTACACGCCGCTCTGCAGCAGCATGTTACGGATGTGACCAATGGCCTTAGTCGGGTTCAGGCCTTTAGGACATACGTTGACGCAGTTCATGATCCCGCGGCAGCGGAATACGCTGAACGGGTCATCCAGCGAAGCCAGACGCTCGGACGTCTTGGTATCACGGCTGTCTGCCAGGAAGCGGTAAGCTTGCAGCAGCGCAGCTGGACCCAGGAACTTGTCCGGGTTCCACCAGAAGGACGGGCAGGATGTCGAGCAGCAAGCGCACAGGATGCACTCGTACAGGCCATCGAGCTTTTCACGCTCTTCCGGGGACTGCAGACGCTCGATGGCCGGAGCCGGCGTGTCGTTCTGCAGGAACGGCTTAACTTTCTCGTATTGCTTGTAGAAGATGCTCATATCGACGACCAGGTCACGGATAACCGGCAAACCTGGCAGTGGACGAACGATCAGCTTGTTGCCTTTGACCACGGCGGACAGCGGCGTGATGCACGCCAGGCCGTTTTTGCCGTTGATGTTCATGCCGTCGGAACCGCACACACCTTCACGGCAAGAGCGACGATAGGAGAAACCTTCGTCCTGCTCTTTGATCAGTGCCAGTACATCCAGCACCATCAGGTCTTTACCACCGGTATCGACCTGGAACTCCTGCATGAACGGCGCAGCGTCCTGATCAGGGTTGTAGCGATAAACACTGACTTTCAACATGGCAGCCACCCTTAGTAAGTCCGAATCTTCGGTTCAAACGTCGGCACCGTCTTCGGCGAGAAGTTCACGGCACGCTTGGTTACGCGCTTGTCACCCGGGAAGTACAGGGTGTGGCACAACCAGTTTTCGTCGTCGCGATCTTCAAAGTCTTCACGAGCGTGAGCACCACGGGATTCTTTACGAACCTCGGCGGCGATCGCCGTCGCTTCAGCCACTTCCAGCAGGTTTTGCAGTTCAAGGGCTTCGATACGAGCAGTGTTGAACGCCTGGCTCTTATCGTTGATCTTGACGTTGGCGATACGCTTGCGCAGGTCAGCCAGCTGGGCAATACCCTTCTGCATGTATTCGCCGGTACGGAACACACCGAAGTAGTTCTGCATGCAGCTTTGCAGCTCGCGACGCAGGGTTGCTACGTCTTCGCCATCGGTACGCTCGTTCAGAGCGTTCAGGCGCGCCAGGGCCGCTTCGATGTTGGCGTCGGTGGCGTCATCATATTCGATGCCGTCAGTCAGCGCCTTTTCCAGGTGCAGGCCGGCCGCGCGACCGAATACCACCAGGTCGAGCAGCGAGTTGCCACCCAGGCGGTTGGCACCGTGAACCGATACGCAAGCCACTTCACCTACCGCGAACAGACCATGGATGATTTCGTCTTCGCCTTCGGCGTTCTGGGTGATTGCCTGGCCATGAATGTTGGTCGGCACGCCGCCCATCATATAGTGGCAAGTTGGAACCACCGGAACCGGAGCAACTACCGGGTCAACGTGGGCAAAGGTCTTGGACAGCTCGCAAATACCAGGCAGGCGGCTGTGCAGCACTTCTTCGCCCAGGTGATCGAGCTTGAGCAGTACGTGGTCGCCATTCGGGCCACAGCCGTTGCCGGCAATGATCTCTTTAACCATCGAACGGGCCACAACGTCACGACCGGCCAAGTCTTTGGCGTTCGGAGCATAACGCTCCATGAAACGCTCGCCGTGCTTGTTGATCAGGTAACCACCTTCACCACGGCAACCTTCGGTCACCAGTACACCGGCGCCGGCGATGCCGGTCGGGTGGAACTGCCACATTTCGATGTCTTGTACCGGTACGCCAGCACGCAGGGCCATGCCGACGCCGTCACCGGTGTTGATCAGGGCATTGGTGGTCGAAGCGTAGATACGACCTGCGCCACCGGTCGCCAGGACAGTTGCCTTGGCGCGGATGTAGGTGGTTTCACCGGTTTCGATGCAGATGGCGATCACACCGACGAACTCGCCCTGGGCGTTCTTGACCAGGTCAACCGCGTAGTACTCGTTCAGGAACGTGGTACCGGCTTTCAGGTTGCCTTGGTAAAGGGTGTGCAGCAGCGCGTGGCCGGTACGGTCGGACGCAGCGCAGGTACGGGCAGCCTGCCCGCCTTTACCGTAATCCTTGGACTGGCCGCCGAATGGACGCTGGTAGATACGGCCTTGCTCGGTACGGGAGAACGGCAGACCCATGTGGTCCAGCTCGAACACCGCGGCCGGGCCTTCCTGACACATGTATTCGATAGCGTCCTGGTCACCGATATAGTCGGAACCCTTGACGGTATCGTACATGTGCCAGCGCCAGTCATCGTTCGGGTCGGCGGACGCGATGGCGCAGGTGATGCCACCTTGGGCCGATACGGTGTGGGAACGCGTCGGGAACACCTTGGTGATCACGGCAGTCTTGTGACCGCCCTGGGCCAGCTGCAGCGCAGCGCGCATGCCAGCACCGCCGCCACCAATAATGATGGCGTCGAATGAAATAGTTGGAATGTTAGCCATGAATCAGATACCCCAAAGAATCTGCACACCCCAGACGAAGTAAGCGAACATCGCGACGCCGCATACTGCCTGGAAGAGGAAACGTACTGCAGTCGCGGACTTGCCCAGCGCCATCGGCGTCAGGTAGTCAGTCGCGATGGTCCACATGCCGACCCAGGCGTGAGCGCCCAGGGCTACAAGGGCCAGCAGACTGAAGATTCGCATCGCATTGTGGGAAAACAGGCCGTGCCATTGCTCATAGCCGATGCCCGGGTTTGCGACGAGGTATCCGATCAGGAAAATGAAATAAGCCGCGAGAACGACCGCAGACACACGCTGTGCCATCCAGTCATAGAGGCCCGAACGCGACAGATTCGTTACGCTGGTTACCATATCCAAACTCCTGCCAGAACGATCAGCACCACGGAAATGGCGATGATGATTTTCGAGCCCAGGCGGCCGCCTTCCAGCGTCTCACCGATGCCCATGTCCATGATCAAGTGGCGCACACCGGCTACCAGGTGATACAGAAGAGAGGACAGGAGGCCCCATGCTACGAACTTGGCCAGCGGGCTGGTCAAGCATGCCTTCACCTCGGCGTATCCTTCCTCGGAACCCAGGGATTTGCTCAATGCATAAAGCATGATGCCCAAGCCCAGGAACAGGATGATGCCGGAAACACGGTGCAGGAACGACGTAACGCCGGTGATGGGGAGTTTGATGGTCCTTAGGTCTAGGTTTACAGGTCGTTGGCTATTCACGGCTTTTTTTCACACTGAAGAGCCCCTAACAATCAGGGCAAAGTTGTTGGGGAGTGCGACTGGTCAGGTAAGCACCACCCAGGGAGTGCGACCCCCAATGAAAGCAAGCCCAAAAGCCCTTGGCGGTCGGTGGCCGAGTATAGACAGTTAGGTTACTAATGACAACGCGCACACCTCACCCTAATAGCTGATTGCGCTGGCGGGATAAAAGGCGTAAATGGCAGTCAATTTCGACGAAAAAGTCCGGTTAAAGCCTTCTGGCGCAAGACTTTAGGCAAATTGACATCTGGATTTATATCAATATAGTGGTGCGGGCCCTGCGTGGGGGGTCTGTCTGATGATTTGAAGCATAAATAGGAGGCCACATGGCTGACAAAAAAGCGCAGTTGATCATCGAGGGCGCAGCCCCCGTCGAGCTGCCCATTTTAACCGGCACCGTTGGTCCCGATGTTATCGACGTACGGGGCCTGACGGCCACGGGCCGTTTTACTTTCGACCCAGGCTTCATGTCGACCGCGTCCTGCGAGTCGAAGATCACCTATATCGATGGTGATAATGGCATTCTGCTTCATCGCGGCTACCCGATCGAGCAACTGGCTGAAAAGTCGGACTACCTGGAAACCTGCTACCTGCTGCTAAATGGCGAATTGCCAACAGCCGAGCAGAAAGCCCAGTTCGTCAGCACCGTAAAGAACCACACCATGGTTCACGAGCAGTTGAAGACCTTCTTCAACGGCTTCCGTCGCGACGCCCACCCGATGGCCGTCATGTGCGGTGTAGTAGGCGCCCTGTCGGCCTTCTATCACGACTCCCTGGACATCAATAACCCGCAGCATCGCGAAATTTCCGCGATCCGCCTGGTTGCCAAGATGCCCACCCTGGCCGCAATGGTTTACAAATACTCCATGGGCCAACCCATGATGTACCCGCGCAACGACCTCACGTACGCGGAAAACTTCCTGCACATGATGTTCAACACCCCGTGCGAGATCAAACCGATCAGCCCGGTGCTCGCCAAGGCCATGGACCGGATCTTCATCCTCCACGCCGACCACGAGCAGAACGCTTCCACCTCTACCGTGCGCCTGGCCGGCTCTTCGGGTGCCAACCCGTTCGCCTGTATTGCCGCCGGTATCGCCGCGCTATGGGGCCCTGCCCACGGCGGTGCGAACGAAGCCGTATTGACCATGCTCGATGAAATCGGCGATGTGTCCAACATCGATACCTTCATCGCCAAGGCCAAGGACAAGAACGATCCGTTCAAGTTGATGGGCTTCGGTCACCGGGTCTACAAGAACCGCGACCCGCGCGCCACCGTCATGAAGCAGACCTGCGACGAAGTGTTGAAGGAACTGGGCATCAAGAACGATCCGCAACTCGAACTGGCCATGCGCCTGGAAGAGATCGCCCTGACCGACCCGTACTTCATCGAACGCTCGCTGTACCCGAACGTCGACTTCTACTCGGGGATCATCCTCAAGGCGATCGGCATTCCAACCAGCATGTTCACCGTGATCTTCGCCCTGGCGCGGACCGTGGGCTGGATCTCCCACTGGAAAGAAATGCTCTCCAGCCCGTACAAGATTGGCCGCCCGCGCCAGTTGTACACCGGCTACGAGTCGCGTGATATCACCAAGCTGGAAGATCGGCACTAAATCCCAGCCAAATAAAACGGCCTCTTGATGAGGCCGTTTTTTTTGGCTGGGATTTAGTGAGCTGCAAGCTTCAAGCTATAAGACGCAAGCGAAAAAATACCCCTGCATCCCTACAGGGGTATCTCTCTACACAGCACTGCTTCTAACTTGCAGCTTGTAGCTTGTAGCTTAAAGCTGCTTCAGTGCTGTACTGCCCCACTCGCCCCCAGGCCAGTCTGCGAACGCACAAACTGCGGGAAGTACAGCGCGCGCTCTTTCTCTGCCGCCGCCGACTTGTCGGTGATGGAGAAGAACCAGATGCCGACGAACGCAATGATCATCGAGAACAGCGCTGGGTACTCGTACGGGAAGATGGCCTTTTCATGGTGCAGGATCGAGACCCAGATGGTCGGGCCGAGGATCATCAGGCCCACGGCGCTGATCAAGCCCAGCCAGCCGCCAATCATGGCGCCACGGGTGGTGAGGTTTTTCCAGTACATGGAAAGCAGCAGCACCGGGAAGTTACAGCTGGCAGCGATGGAGAACGCCAGGCCGACCATGAACGCAATGTTCTGGCTTTCGAACAGGATACCCAGGCCGATGGCCAATACACCCAAGGCTACGGTGGTGATCTTCGATACGCGAATCTCGTCCTTCTCGTTGGCCTTGCCTTTCTTGATCACGCTGGCGTACAGGTCATGGGACACCGCCGAAGCACCCGCCAGGGTCAAGCCTGCAACCACCGCCAGGATGGTGGCAAACGCCACGGCCGAGATGAAGCCCAGGAAGATACTGCCGCCCACCGCGTTGGCCAGGTGCACCGCCGCCATGTTGTTGCCGCCGAGCAAGGCGCCCGCTGCGTCCTTGAACGCCGGGTTGGTGCTGACCAACAGGATCGCGCCGAAACCGATGATGAAGGTCAGGATATAGAAGTAGCCGATGAAGCCGGTTGCGTACAGCACGCTCTTACGCGCTTCCTTGGCGTCGCTCACCGTGAAGAAGCGCATCAGGATGTGCGGCAGGCCAGCGGTACCGAACATCAGTGCCAGGCCCAGGGAGAATGCCGAGATCGGGTCTTTCACCAGGCCGCCGGGGCTCATGATCGCTTCACCTTTGGGGTGAACCTTGATCGCCTCGGAGAACAGCATGTTGAAGTCGAAGTTGACGTGCTTCATCACCATCAGCGCCATGAACGAGGCACCGGACAGCAACAGTACCGCCTTGATGATCTGCACCCAGGTGGTCGCCAGCATGCCGCCGAACAGCACGTACAGGCACATCAGGATACCCACCAGGATCACCGCCACGTGGTAATCAAGGCCAAACAGCAGCTGGATCAGCTTGCCCGCGCCGACCATCTGCGCGATCAGGTAGAACGCCACCACCACCAGCGAGCCACAGGCCGACAGGCTGCGGATCTGGGTTTGCCCCAGGCGATAGGACGCCACGTCGGCAAAGGTGTATTTGCCCAGGTTACGCAAGCGCTCGGCGATCAGGAACAGAATGATCGGCCAGCCCACCAGGAAGCCGATCGAGTAGATCAAACCGTCGTAGCCGGAGGTGAACACCAGCGCGGAAATCCCCAGGAAGGACGCCGCCGACATGTAGTCACCGGCAATCGCCAGACCGTTCTGGAAACCGGTGATCTTACCGCCCGCCGCATAGTAGTCCGCTGCCGACTTGTTGCGCTTGGACGCCCAGTAAGTGATGCACAGGGTGGCGCCGACAAACGCGACGAACATCACAATGGCCGAGACGTTCAGCGGTTGCTTGTGCACTTCACCGGTCAATGCGTCCGCCGCCCAAACGGCCGGAGCCAACAGCGAAGCGCCGAATAGAGCCAATAGACGCCGGATCATTGCGCAGCCTCCTTGAGAATCGCATTGTTCAGGTCGTCAAATTCGCCGTTGGCCCGACGCACGTAGATGCCGGTGAGAATGAAGGCCGACACAATCAGCCCGACGCCCAGGGGAATGCCCCAGGTAATCGAGGAACCGGGGCTGATCTTGGCCCCCAGTACTTGTGGCCCGTAGGCAATCAACAGGATGAAAGCGGAGTAAAGCCCTAGCATGATCGCCGAGAGAATCCAGGCGAACCTTTCCCTTTTCCTGACCAGCTCCTTGAAACGCGGGCTGTTTTGAATCGAGAGGTAAATGCTGTCGTTCATTGTTTTTATCCTCGCAGCACAGCTTTTTATTATTTTGGAACGTATCCACTGTATGCGGCTGCGCAATGGGTTCCAGACGACCTTAGTAGTAGATCGAGCTTAGCGAGGATTTTGGGGTGTGCTACGACATTTGGCGGGGAACGAAACAAATGTGGGAGGGGGGCAAACCCCAATACCCGTGTAGGAGCGAGCTTGCTCGCGAAAAACGTCAACGATAACGCGTTCATTCTGGATGATCGCGGTGCCGGTGCGTTCTTCGCGAGCAAGCTCGCTCCTACAGTTGGGTCGGGGTTATTTAGCAGTCCATTCGGCGACGCGCTCGGGGTGCTTGGCTACCCAGTCCTTGGCCGCGGCGTCCGGCTTGGCGCCTTCTTGAATCGCCAGCATGACTTCACCGATTTCATCCTTGGAGGCCCACTGGAATTTCTTCAGGAACGCTGCGACTTCCGGCGCTTTCTTCTCCAGGCCCTTGCTGCCGATGCTGTTGACGGTTTCAGCAGCACCATAAATCCCTTTTGGGTCGTCCAGGAAACGCAGTTTCCACTTGGCGAACATCCAGTGCGGCACCCAACCGGTGACCGCAATCGACTCCTGCTTGTCTTCGGCGCGGGTCAGTTCGGCAATCATCGCCGCACCCGAGCTGGCTTGCAGTTTGTAGTCCAGGCCATATTGCTTGATGGCTTCGTCGGTCTTGAGCATTACGCCTGAACCGGCGTCGATGCCGACGATCTTGTTCTTGAAGGTGGTATCGGTCTTGAGGTCTTCGATGGACTTGGCCTTGACGTACTCCGGCACGATCAAGCCGATCTTGGCGTCCTTGAAGTTGGGGCCGTAGTCGACCACCTTGTCCTTGTTCTTGGTCCAGTATTCACCGTGGGTCACCGGTAGCCAGGCGGAGAGCATGGCATCGAGTTTGCCGGTGGCGACGCCCTGCCACATGATCCCGGTGGCAACCGCTTGCAGTTTTACGTCGTAGCCGAGCTTTTGCTTGATCACCTCTGCCGCCACATGAGTAGTGGCAACGCTGTCGGACCAGCCGTCCACGTAGCCGATGCTCAGGGTCTTGCTGTCGGCACTGGCCAGTGTGGAGCCCATCGCAACTACCAGAGTGGCAGCTGCGCCCAAGAGTCGTCGCATCTTCATAGTTCTTCCCCGAAAGTGCTGCACCCGGCGGATGCCGAGCGACGTCAAACTGTTGTTATAGGGTGCACCGCGCCCCCTTCACGCGCATCGATCCGGTTGCTGAGGCATCAGTGGAGTACTGACAGTTTTATCTTCAACCTGCGTAGGCATTTGCCCTGCTCTGTCAGCGACCTTGGTTGAGCAAGAAACGACATCACATCGCCAGTAGGACGCTTTGTAGGCGTATCGCCAGAATCCCGCCCGAAGTTTGCATGTCAAAATTATGCAGCCGCACTGGGCTGCGGCAAATCCGGGTAAGATGCGCGCCTTTGCTCCCCCAGATAAGCCGACCATGCCCGCGACTGCCCGCTTCCCTGCCCTGCCCTATTTCTTCGCCTTGATCCTCGGCGTGCTTGCCCTTGTCGGCTACTGGTACGGCCTCGGCCGGCCCGTGGTGTTGCCGGACGTCGCCAGCGCGAGCCATAAGTTGCAATGCGCGTCCTACACGCCGTTCGACAAAGACCAATCCCCATTCGATCAGCCGTTCAGGTTACGCCCCGAGCGCATGGACGCCGACCTGGCGCTGCTCGCCACGCGTTTTGAATGCATTCGCACCTACTCCATGACTGGCCTGGAGGCCCTGCCGGACATGGCGCGCAAGCATGGGTTGAAGGTGATGGCCGGGGCCTGGGTCAGCAGTGACCCCGTGGCGACTCAAAAAGAGATCAACGAGTTGATCGCGGCGGCCAACGCCAGCCCGGACGTGGTGACCTCGGTGATCGTCGGCAACGAAGCCCTGCTGCGCAAGGAAGTCACTGCCAAGCAACTGGTGGCGCTGATCCATCAGGTTAAAAGCCAGATCAAGCAGCCCGTCACCTATGCCGATGTCTGGGAGTTCTGGCTGCAACACCCGGAAATCGAGCCGGCGGTGGACTTCCTGACCATTCACCTGCTTCCGTATTGGGAAGATGAACCGTCCGACATCGACCAGGCGCTCAAGCACGTGGGCGATGTGCGCCAGACTTTCGGCCATAAATTCGCACCCAAGGACATCGTGATCGGCGAAACCGGCTGGCCCAGCGAGGGTCGCCAGCGCGAAACCGCCGTGCCCAGCCGGGTCAATGAAGCCAGGTTTATGCGCGGTTTCGTGGCCATGGCCGAGGCCAACGGCTGGCGCTACAACCTGATCGAAGCTTTTGACCAGCCATGGAAGCGCGCCAGTGAAGGGGCTGTGGGCGGTTACTGGGGGCTGTTCGATGCAGACCGTCAGGACAAAGGCGTTCTCGCAGGCCCTGTGACCAATGTGCCGTACTGGCCCCTGTGGCTGGGCGTCGGCGGGCTCATCCTGCTTGGCACCCTGGTGCTTGGCGGCCGCGTTCGCAGCACGCGCTCTGCGTTAATACTGCCGTTGCTCGGTGCCGTGGCGGCGTGCTCCATCGGCAGTTGGGCCGAACTGACCCGCGTTACCGCGCGCTTCAGCGATGAATGGGTATGGGCAGGCTTGCTGGTGGCGTTGAACCTGCTGGTGCTGGCCCATGCCGCCCTGGCCCTCAGCGCCCGGGAAGGCTGGCGTGAGCGAGCATTCAATTGGCTGGAGCAACGCGCCGGCTGGCTGGTGGCAATCGCCGGGTTTGCCGGTGCGGTGATGATGCTGGCGCTGGTGTTTGACCCGCGTTATCGCAGCTTCCCAAGCGCGGCGTTGGTGCTGCCGGCGCTGGTCTACCTGGTGCGCCCGGTGACCGGGCCGCGCCGAGAGATTGCCTTGCTGGCCTTTATCATCGGCGCCGGCATTGCGCCGCAGTTGTACCGTGAAGGGCTGTTGAACCAGCAGGCCTGGGGTTGGGCCGTGGTCAGCGTGCTGATGGTTGCCGCTTTGTGGCGTTGCTTGCGGGTGCGCAAGGCTTGACACCGCTATCGCAGGCAAGCCAGCTCCCACATTTGACCGTGCTCACAGATAGAAATGTGTGAACCCAATCAACTGTGGGAGCTGGCTTGCCTGCGATGAGGCCACATCAGGCGCGGCGCGGCTTCCTGACCAACCGCAACCCCGCAATCACCACCGCAAACACCGCAAACGTCGTGTTGTACAACGCCAGCGCCGGCAACCCGAGCACCAACCCCACTACTGCCAACGCCCATCCCACACGCCCCGGTACAAAAAAGCCCAGCACCGAGGTGATCAACGCCGCCCATCCCAGCAGCTTGAAATGAATCATCAAACCCAGGTTCGAACGCACCTGGCATTCCCAGCGGCTGGCCTCATCCGCGCAGATGCCAACCCATTGCCCATCCTCCATGAAGCCATAGCGTGCGGCATAACTGGCGGCCAGCCATAACGGCAGGGCAATAAGCAGCAGGATCAACGGCAAACGACGGGACATGGGGCACTCCGATAGGCAAAAACGGCGCCCAGCTTAATCCCACGGCGGCCGTTAGCAAGGTGTTCGCACAGATATCTGTTCAACAAAGCATGGCAAAGTGTATCGTCTCGCTACTATTACCCCGATTCCGACGTTTTTTCCGACTTTTCGTGCCGAGTGCTGGCACTTCGGTGACAAGGCGGTGGTCATAGCCTGCGAACTTCATTCAGCCCGTTCCTCTTAGGGATTAAGTCATGCTCCGTTCCTTGCGCTGTGCTGCCTTGCTGGGCAGCCTATTTTTGAGTGCGTCAGCACTGGCCGTCGATATCGACCAAGCCAGCTATGGCTACCCTTTGACCAACCCGTTCGAAGCGACCATTGCCACCACACCTCCGGATCTGCGGCCAACCCTGCCGACCGATGACGAGATCAACCAGTCCGACTACACCCTCACGATGCGCCCCGAGCGCGAGTTCAGCCTGCCGGACAACTTCTGGGCGGTGAAGAAACTCACCTACCGCATTGCCAAGCAAGACCGCGCCGCGCCTTTGATCTTCCTCATCGCCGGCACCGGTGCACGCTTTGACAGCAGCATCAACGAATACCTGAAAAAGCTGTATTACCAGGCCGGCTACCATGTGGTGCAGTTGTCCTCGCCGACCAGCTTCGACTTCATCAGCGCCGCTTCGCGCTTCGCCACCCCGGGTATCACCCAGGAAGACGCCGAAGACATGTACCGCGTGATGCAGGCCGTACGCGCGCAGAACGCCTCGTTGCCCGTGACCGATTTCTACCTCACCGGCTACAGCCTGGGTGCCCTGGATGCGGCGTTTGTCAGCAAGCTGGATGAGACCCGCCGCAGCTTCAACTTCAAGAAAGTGCTGCTGCTCAACCCGCCGGTCAACCTCTACACCTCAATCACCAACCTCGACAAGCTGGTACAGACCGAGGTCAAGGGCATCAACAACAGCACCACCTTCTATGAGTTGGTGCTGAGCAAGCTGACGCGTTACTTCCAGCAAAAAGGCTACATCGACCTCAACGATGCCTTGCTCTATGACTTCCAGCAGTCCAAGCAGCACCTGACCAACGAACAGATGGCCATGCTGATCGGCACCTCGTTCCGCTTCTCGGCCGCCGACATTGCCTTCACTTCGGACTTGATCAACCGCCGTGGCCTGATCATTCCGCCCAAGTACCCGATCACCGAAGGCACCAGCCTCACGCCGTTCCTCAAGCGTGCCCTGCAGTGTGACTTCGACTGCTACCTCACCGAACAAGTGATCCCGATGTGGCGCGCGCGTTCCGATGGCGGCAGCCTGCTGCAACTGATCGACCAGGTCAGCCTGTACGCCCTCAAGGACTACCTGCGCGACAGCCCGAAAATCGCCGTGATGCATAACGCCGACGACGTGATCCTCGGCCCTGGCGACCTGGGTTTCCTGCGTAAAACCTTCGGCGATCGCTTGACCGTCTACCCGCTGGGCGGCCACTGCGGCAACCTCAATTACCGCGTCAACGCCGACGCCATGCTGGAGTTCTTCCGTGGCTAAATATCTTCTGCTGCTCGCCGCACTGATGTGCGCAGGCGTGGCCAATGCCGACAACAGCAAGGCCCAAGAACCCGTCAAGGTCGATGCCGACGGCTTCAAGGAGCCGCTGACCAAGCTCAAGTTCAACCCAGGCTTGGACCAGCGTGAGTTCGAACGCTCCACGCTCACCGCGCTCAACGTCTACGACCCACTGGAGTCGTGGAACCGCCGCGTGTACCACTTCAACTATCGCTTCGACCAGTGGGTGTTCCTGCCGGTAGTAAACGGTTACCGCTATGTCACGCCGAGCTTTCTGCGCACCGGCGTGAGCAACTTCTTCAACAACCTGGGCGATGTGCCTAACCTGATGAACAGCTTGTTGCAACTCAAGGGCCACCGCTCCCTGGAAACCACCGGGCGCCTGCTGGTCAACACCACCATTGGCATCGCGGGCCTGTGGGACCCGGCCACCGCCATGGGCCTGCCGCGCCAGAGCGAAGACTTCGGCCAGACCCTGGGCTTCTACGGTGTACCGGGGGGTGCTTACTTGATGCTGCCGATCTTCGGCCCGTCGAACCTGCGTGACACCGGCGGCCTGCTGGTGGACTACAGCGCCGAATCGCAGATCAACTTCCTCAACGTGTCCGAAGTCAGCTCCAACCATCCGGAAGTCTGGGCCCTGCGCGCCGTCGACAAGCGCTACCAGACCAGCTTCCGCTACGGCCAGATGAACTCGCCGTTCGAGTATGAGAAGGTGCGGTATATCTACACCGAATCGCGCAAGTTGCAGATCGCCGAGTAAACCGCAGCGATAAAAAAAGGCCATTCGATTGAATGGCCTTTTTTATTGCATTGATTTTGCTCACTTACTCAGATAGAAACTCTGTAATTGGAGGCAAGCCATAATCGTTCTCCCCCTTATCGCCTTGGGTGAATAGGCGGACGGACACCATTATAAAACCAACGACCGGTATCAAAAACCAAAGTGCATACGCCCCCGTAATGTTCACATCATGAAGCCTGCGGAATGTCACTGAAACCGCAGGGGGGATCATGAACAAGACGTAAAACCCAAATGGAACGATAAACCACGGACTCGAGAGAACCTCCGCTAAGTACGCTATCAATATAGAGCCCCAAATCAGCATGATGTCCATCACTACAAACGCCCAATATTCCCTTCTGCAGGCTCGCCCACTGAACTTGGCATAGTTTTTTATTGCTTGAAAACACCAGTTCATCCTTAACCCCTTATCGATCCATTTTTCGCGCCACTTCACATGAAGAAGCGCGACGCATCCTATAAATGCATGGAAAATCGGGCTGTAGGATTAAACTTAAACAGTGTTTCAACCTGCAATCAATGCGAACTCATCACCGCCTAGCTATTCGCCATACCTTGCCGACTGCTTGGACAACGATCAGCACCAAAGCCCCTGCAACAATCCCCGCCAGCGCATTGAGCACCGTCGGCATCAACCATGCCAGAGCCCCCATGCTTTGGCTTACCGTTTCGATCCAGTGATGCACCACGGGCACGCCATGAGTAAGGATGCCACCACCGACCATGAACATCGCCGCCGTGCCGATCACTGACAGGCTCTTCATCATGTAGGGCGCCGCACTCAGGATCGCGCCGCCAATACTGCGCGCCACCTGGCCCGGCTTCTGCGTCAGCCACAGCCCCAGGTCGTCGAGCTTGACGATACCGGCCACCAATCCGTATACGCCGATGGTCATGACAATGGCGATACCCGACAGCACGATCACCTGCTGCGTCAGCTGCGCGTCGGCGACGATGCCGAGGGTGATGGCGATGATCTCGGCGGAGAGAATGAAGTCGGTACGGATCGCGCCCTTGATCTTGGCTTTCTCGAACGCCACCAGATCGGTTGCCGGGTCGGCCACCGCTTCAGCCAACTGCGCGTGTTCGGCCTGGTCTTCTGCCTTGCTGTGCAGGAACGTGTGAGCGAGTTTTTCGAAGCCCTCGAAACACAAATAGGCGCCGCCGAGCATCAATAACGGTATCACCGCCCAGGGTGTAAAGGCGCTGATCAACAGGGCCGTCGGCACCAGGATCAGCTTGTTGATAAACGAACCCTTGGCCACCGCCCACACCACGGGGATTTCCCGCTCGGCGCGCACGCCGGAGACCTGCTGGGCGTTCAGTGCAAGGTCATCGCCGAGCACGCCCGATGTCTTCTTGGCGGCCATTTTTGTCATCAGCGCAACGTCGTCGAGTACCGCGGCGATATCGTCGATCAACACCAATAAGCTGCTTCCTGCCATGAACCGGACTTCCGTTATAGAGAGATGGCGCGAGCATAGCGCGGCGCAAGGCCTTGCGGGCAGATTGTTGAGGCCTGCGGATGGCCGGTGCTACCATGCGCAACCGCCTGTCATGGCAAGGAAACGTCTGGTTTATGAGCAGCATTCGCGAGCGCAACAAAGAAAAAATCCTGCGGGCGGCGAGCGAGGAGTTTGCCGACAAGGGCTTCGCCGCGACCAAAACCAGCGACATCGCCGCCAAGGCCGGGCTGCCCAAGCCCAACGTCTATTACTACTTCAAGTCCAAGGACAACCTCTACCGCGAGGTGCTCGAAAGCATCATCGAGCCGATCCTGGCCGCCTCCACGCCGTTCAACCCCGACGGCGAGCCCAAAGAAGTGTTGAGCAACTACATCCGCTCCAAAATCCGCATCTCCCGCGACCTGCCGTTCGCCTCCAAGGTGTTCGCCAGCGAAATCATGCACGGCGCCCCACACCTGAGCGCCGACCAGGTTGAGCAGCTCAATGCCCAGGCCAAGCACAATATCGACTGCATCCAGAGCTGGGTTGACCGTGGCCTGATCGCAGCGATTGACCCCAACCACCTGATGTTCAGCATCTGGGCAGCCACCCAGACCTATGCCGATTTCGACTGGCAGATCTCGGCAGTGACCGGCAAGGCCAAGCTGGATGAAGCCGATTATGAGGCAGCGGCGCAGACGATCATTCGGTTGGTGCTCAAGGGGTGTGAGCCGGATTGATAGACCGCGGCGCCTGTAACATTCGCGAGCAAGCCCGCTCCCACAGGTAGGTGCAGTGTCAGACACACATTGTATAAACCGCACAAATCCCCTGTGGGAGCGGGCTTGCTCGCGAAAGCGCCCGCCCAGACACATCCTGCCAAAAGTCTACAGATCAGCCTCAGCCACCGAGATCTAGCCTCTCAGAACCCCATCTGAAGAGAGGCCAAGGAATGCCTGATCGAGCTACATCACACCGCCTGCGTATCGGCAGATTCAGCGAGTCCAACCGCATCTATCTGATCACCACCAACACCCATGAACGTGTGCCGATGTTCAATGACTTTCATCTGGGTCGCTTGGTCGTCTGGCAATTCAGACTCGCCCAATACCAAAGGTTGGCACACTCTCTGGCTTGGGTGGTGATGCCCGACCACTTCCACTGGCTGATCGAACTGCAACAAGGCTCGCTGGGAGATCTAATGTGTCAGGTGAAATCCAAAAGTACCCGTAGCGTAAACGGCGCTACTGGCCGCAAGGGGCGGCTATGGCAAACCAGCTTTCATGACCGGGCTCTGCGCAAGGACGATGACTTGGTGAAAATGGCCAGGTATGTGATTGCTAACCCGCTGAGAGCTGGGCTGGTGAAGCGTATTGGCGACTATCCACTGTGGGATGCCGTTTGGGTATAGCGCCAAGACCGAGGCGCCCCTTTCGCGAGCAAGCCCGCTCCCACATTTGGAAATGCATTCCCCTGTGGGAGCGGGCTTGCTCGCGAAGAGGCCCTATCCATCAGCCCCCAATCAAGCCGACACCCCCGCATCCGCCATCAACCCCACCCCCTCTATCGCCGTGATCGCACACTGCTCGTCAATATCGGACGTGTCCCCGCTGATCCCGATCGCGCCCAGCACCATGCCGCTCTGATCCCGAATCAACACCCCACCCGGGGCCGGCACGACGCTGCCCTGCCCCAGGCTGTTCAACGCCGCGATAAACGCCGGGCGCTGTTGGGCGTCCAGTGCCAGCAAACGTGAACCCTTGCCCAGGGCGATAGCCCCCCAGGCCTTGCCGATGGCGATTTGCGGGCGTAGCAGGCTGGCGCCGTCTTCGCGTTGCAGGGTGACCAGGTGGCCGCCGCTGTCGAGCACCGCGATGGTCAGGGGCGCAGCCGAAATGGTGCGGCCGGCGGTGAGGGCCTGGGTGGCCAGTTGGGTGGCGAGTTTCAAGGTTAAAGCGCTCATAGGTGCCGTCCTTATCTTGTTATGGGTAAAGCGGTGAGGTCTGTTTGATCAGATGCTCGATCATACAAATAGAACACAATGATACTTGTTTTTGTATACAATATTTTCCAACAAAGGCTCCATACGTCGAAAAAAACGCTTCCGACGAACGCAAAGGTCAGTTTACGAAAGGCATTGACCAACGCAGCTCGGCGTGAATACACTTTGGATAGACACCACTTGTATACAATTACAAAACGCAAGAGGCACCAATACCATGAGCAAAATGAGAGCAATCGAAGCCGCCGTCCTGGTGATGCGCCGTGAAGGTGTGGATACCGCCTTCGGTATCCCAGGCGCCGCGATCAACCCGCTGTATTCGGCCTTGCAGAAGGTGGGTGGCATCGATCACGTCCTTGCTCGCCACGTTGAAGGCGCCTCGCACATGGCCGAGGGCTACACCCGCACCAAGGCCGGCAATATCGGCGTGTGCATCGGCACATCGGGCCCGGCAGGTACCGACATGGTCACCGGCCTGTACAGCGCCTCGGCCGACTCGATCCCGATCCTGTGCATCACCGGCCAAGCCCCTCGCGCCCGGATGCACAAGGAAGACTTCCAGGCCGTGGACATCACCAGCATCGTCAAGCCAGTGACCAAGTGGGCAACCACGGTGCTGGAACCCGGCCAAGTGCCTTACGCGTTCCAGAAAGCCTTCTATGAAATGCGCTCCGGCCGCCCTGGCCCGGTGCTGATCGACCTGCCGTTCGACGTACAGATGGCCGAAATCGAATTCGACATCGACGCCTACCAGCCGCTGCCCCTGGCCAAGCCGCTGGCGACCCGTGTGCAGGTGGAAAAAGCCCTGGCCCTGCTCGATGCAGCCGAACGCCCACTGCTGGTGAGCGGTGGCGGCGTGATCAACGCCGATGCCAGCGAGCTGCTGGTGGAGTTCGCTGAGCTGACCGGCATTCCGGTGATCCCGACCCTGATGGGTTGGGGCACAATCCCGGACGACCACCCGCTGATGGTGGGCATGGTTGGCCTGCAAACCTCGCACCGCTACGGCAACGCGACGATGCTCAAGTCGGACGTGGTGCTGGGCATCGGTAACCGCTGGGCCAACCGTCACACCGGTTCGGTAGAGGTGTACACCGAGGGCCGTAAATTCATTCACGTCGACATCGAGCCGACCCAGATTGGCCGCGTGTTCACGCCGGACCTGGGCATCGTTTCCGACGCCGGCTCCGCGCTGACAATGTTCATTGAAGTGGCCCGCGAGTGGAAAGCCGCCGGCAAGCTCAAGGACCGCAGTGCCTGGTTGCATGACTGCCAACAACGCAAGGCCACCCTGCACCGCAAGACCCACTTCGACAACGTGCCAGTCAAGCCACAGCGCGTGTACGAAGAGATGAACCAGGTGTTCGGCAAAGACACTTGCTACGTCAGCACCATCGGCCTGTCGCAGATTGCCGGCGCGCAATTTCTGCATGTGTACAAGCCACGTCACTGGATCAACTGCGGCCAGGCCGGCCCATTGGGCTGGACCATTCCGGCAGCGCTGGGCGTGGTCAAGGCCGATCCGAGCCGCAAAGTGGTGGCCTTGTCGGGCGACTATGACTTCCAGTTCATGATCGAAGAACTGGCGGTGGGCGCGCAGTTCAAGCTGCCCTACATCCACGTGGTGGTGAACAACTCTTACCTGGGCCTGATCCGCCAGGCCCAGCGCGGGTTCGAGATGGACTACTGCGTGCAGCTGTCCTTCGACAACCTCAACGCCCCGGAACTCAACGGCTACGGCGTCGACCATGTGGCCGTTGCCGAGGGCCTGGGTTGCAAGGCCCTGCGTGTGTTCGAGCCGGGCCAGATCCAACCGGCCTTACGCCGCGCCCAAGAGATGATCGAAGAATTCAAGGTGCCAGTGATCGTTGAGATTATTCTGGAACGGGTGACCAATATTTCCATGGGCACCGAGATCAACGCCGTCAATGAATTCGAAGACCTGGCCCTGGTCGGCAACGATGCGCCGACTGCCATTTCCCTGCTCGATTAAGGAGAACCCTATGCCACGCTTTGCTGCCAACCTGTCCATGCTGTTTACCGAACAGGACTTCCTTGCCCGCTTCAAAGCGGCTGCCGATGCCGGTTTCCAGGGCGTGGAGTACCTGTTCCCGTATGAGTTCAGCTCTGCCGACATCAAGGCGCAGCTGGACGCCAACGGCCTGACCCAGGTGCTGTTCAACCTGCCAGCCGGTGACTGGGCCAAGGGCGAGCGCGGCCTGGCTTGCCACCCGGACCGGGTCGAGGAGTTCCGTGCCGGGGTCAAGCTGGCCATCGCCTATGCCCAGGTATTGGGCAACACCCAGGTCAACTGCCTGGCGGGTATCCGGCCGCAAGGCGTCGATGACGAGACCGTGGAAAAAACCTTCGTCGCCAACCTCAAGTACGCCGCCGAGAAGCTGCAGGCAGCGGGTATCAAGCTGGTGATGGAGATGATCAACACCCGCGACATTCCGGGCTTCTACCTCAACAACACGGCGCAGGCTCTGTCGATTCGCGAGCAAGTGGGCAGCGCCAACCTGTTCCTGCAATACGACATCTACCACATGCAAATCATGGAAGGCGACCTGGCGCGGACCATGGCGACGCACCTGGGCGAGATCAACCACATCCAGCTGGCGGACAACCCAGGGCGCAACGAGCCAGGTACCGGTGAGATCAACTACCGCTTCCTGTTCGAGCATCTGGACCGCATTGGTTACGCCGGTTGGGTCGGCTGTGAGTACAAGCCGTTGACCACTACCGAGGCGGGTTTGGGTTGGCTCAAGACCCATAACGCCATCTGACAACAGACACGACACCAAACAATGTGGGAGCTGGCAAGCCAGCTCCCACATTAAAAGAGGATTTTGATCATGGCTAAAATCGGATTTATCGGCACCGGCATCATGGGCCAACCCATGGCCGCCAACCTGCAGAAAGCAGGTCATCAACTGTTTCTCTCCGAACATCACGGCAAGGCGCCGGCTGAACTGATCAGCGCCGGCGCCGTGGCCCTGGCCAACCCGCAACAAGTGGCCCAGGAAGCCGAGTTCATCATCGTCATGGTGCCCGACACCCCACAGGTCGATGACGTGCTGTTCCGCGCCGACGGCGTGGCTGCGGGCCTGTCACCGAACAAGGTGGTAATCGACATGAGCTCGATCTCCCCGACCGCCACTAAAGCATTCGCCGCCAAGGTCAACCAGGCCGGCGCGCAGTACCTGGACGCCCCGGTGTCCGGTGGTGAAGTCGGCGCCAAGGCCGGCACCTTGAGCATCATGGTCGGCGGCGAACCGCAGACTTTTGAACGCGCACTGCCGCTGTTCCAGAGCATGGGCAAGAACATCACCCTGGTGGGCGGCAATGGCGATGGCCAGACCGCCAAGGTGGCCAACCAGATCATCGTTGCGCTGAACATCCAGGCGGTGGCCGAAGCGTTGCTGTTCGCCGCCAAAAACGGCGCCGACCCAGCCAAGGTGCGTGAAGCGCTGATGGGTGGCTTTGCATCGTCCAAGATCCTGGAAGTGCACGGCGAGCGCATGATCAAGGGCACTTTCGATCCGGGTTTCCGTATCAACCTGCACCAGAAGGACCTGAACCTGGCATTGGCCGGCGCCAAGGAACTGGGGATCAACCTGCCGAATACCGCCGGCACCCAGCAAGTGTTCAGCACCTGCACCGCAATTGGCGGCGGCAACTGGGACCACTCGGCACTGATCAAGGGCCTGGAGCATATGGCGAACTTCTCGATTCGCGAGAAGTAACGAAAATACGCAATACCCCCCGGTAGGAGCGAGCTTGCTCGCGAAAAACCTGAGAGCACCACTGGCTCCCTGGTTACCCGCGTTATCGTTGACGATTTTCGCGAGCAAGCTCGCTCCTACAAATAACAAGAATCCCCCGGGAGCCCGCTTATGTCGGTCGATCCGCAACACCTGCTTCGCGAGCTGTTTGCCACAGCCATCGACGCCGCCCACCCCCGGCAAGTCCTCGAGCCCTACCTGCCTGCCGACCGCAGTGGCCGTGTGATCGTGATCGGCGCCGGCAAAGCCGCGGCCGCCATGGCGCTGGTTGTCGAAGACTGTTGGCAGGGCGAAGTTTCGGGCCTGGTAGTTACCCGTTACGGCCACGGCGCGCCGTGCAAAAAGATCGAAGTGGTCGAAGCCGCCCACCCGGTTCCCGATGCGGCCGGCCTTGCCGTGGCCCAGCGCGTGCTGGAACTGATCAGCCATCTGGGCGAAAACGACCGCGTGATCTTCCTGCTCTCCGGCGGTGGCTCGGCACTGCTCGCCCTGCCCGCCAAAGGCATCACCCTGGCCGACAAGCAAACCATCAACAAAGCCCTGCTCAAATCCGGCGCCACCATTGGCGAGATGAATTGCGTACGCAAGCACCTCTCGGCCATCAAGGGCGGGCGCTTGGCCAAGGCCGCGTGGCCGGCCACGGTGTACACCTACGCGATCTCCGACGTGCCGGGTGACCAGGCCACGGTGATTGCCTCGGGCCCGACGGTCGGCGACCCGAGCACCTCGCAACAGGCACTGGCGATCCTCAAGCGCTACCACATCGACGCCCCCGCTTCGGTGCGCAGTTGGCTTAACAACCCAGCCTCGGAAACCGTCAAGCCCGGCGACCCGGTGCTTGCCCGCAGCCACTTCCAATTGATCGCCCGCCCGCAGCAATCGCTTGAAGCGGTAGCAGTAAAGGTGCGCCAGGCCGGTTTCAGCCCACTGATCCTTGGTGATCTGGAAGGCGAAGCCCGCGATGTGGCCAAGGTACACGCCGGCATCGCCCGGCAGATCGTGCAGCACGGCCAGCCACTGGCGGCGCCGTGTGTGATTCTTTCGGGGGGCGAAACCACCGTCACCGTACGCGGCGACGGCCGTGGCGGGCGCAATGCGGAATTCCTCTTGAGCCTCACCGACAGCCTCAAGGGCCTGCCCGGCGTGTACGCCCTGGCCGGCGATACCGATGGCATCGACGGCTCGGAGGACAACGCCGGCGCGCTCATGACCCCCTGCAGCTACCGACGGGCCGAAGCCCTGGGCCTGTCGGCCAGTGATGAGCTGGACAACAACAACGGCTACGGCTATTTCGCCGCCCTGGGCGACTTGATCGTCACCGAGCCGACGCGCACCAACGTCAACGACTTCCGCGCCATCCTGATCCTTGAGACTGCCAACCATGACGCCTGACAAGAAGGTCAAAATCCTCGCCACCCTGGGCCCGGCCACCGATGGTATCGACGACATCCTTGAGCTGGTGGAGGCCGGGGTAAATATCTTCCGCCTCAACTTCAGCCACGGCGACCACGCCGACCATGCCCAGCGCTACCAGTGGATTCGCCAGGTCGAGCGCCAGCTCAACTACCCGCTCGGCATCCTCATGGACCTGCAAGGGCCGAAGCTGCGGGTGGGACGCTTTGCCGAGGGCAAAGTGCAGCTCATACGCGGCCAGGCCCTGCGCCTGGACCTGGATGAAACCCTGGGCGACCAACGCCGGGTCAACCTGCCCCACCCGGAAATCATCGCGGCCCTGGAGCCGGGCATGGACCTGCTGCTCGACGACGGCAAGCTGCGCCTGCGCGTGATCACCAAGCATGCCGATGCCATCGACACCACCGTACTCAACGGCGGCGAACTGTCTGATCGCAAAGGTGTGAACGTCCCACAAGCGCTGTTGGAACTGAGCCCGCTCACCGCCAAGGACCGTCGCGACCTGAGCTTCGGCCTGGAGTTGGGTGTGGACTGGGTGGCGCTGTCGTTTGTGCAGCGCCCGGAAGACATCCGTGAAGCCCGCGAGCTGATTGGCGATAAGGCGTTTTTGATGGCCAAGATCGAAAAGCCTTCGGCGGTGCAACGGTTGCGTGAAATCGCCGAACTGAGTGACGCGATCATGGTGGCCCGGGGGGATTTGGGTGTGGAAGTGCCGGCCGAGAGCGTGCCGCAGATCCAGAAAGACATCATCAGCACCTGCCGTCAACTGGGTAAGCCGGTGGTGGTGGCCACGCAGATGCTCGAATCCATGCGCTTCTCCCCGGCACCCACCCGCGCTGAAGTCACCGATGTCGCCAATGCGGTGGCTGAAGGTGCGGACGCAGTGATGCTGTCGGCGGAAACCGCCTCGGGCGAGTACCCGCTGGAAGCGGTGCAGATGATGAGCAAGATCATCCGCCAAGTGGAAAACGGCCCGGACTACCAGGCCCAGTTGGATGTCAGCCGGCCCAAGGCAGATGCCACGGTGTCGGACGCCATCAGCTGTGCGATCCGCCGTATCAGCAGCATCCTGCCGGTGGCGGTGCTGGTGAACTACAGCGAGTCCGGCAGTTCCAGCTTGCGCGCGGCGCGGGAACGGCCGGTGGCGCCGATCCTCAACCTCACGCCGAACCTGTCCACGGCGCGACGCCTGAGCGTGGCGTGGGGCGTGCACTCGGTGGTCAATGATCGGCTGCGCCAGGTGGATGAGGTGTGTTCCACCGCGCTGGAAATTGCCCAGGCCCAGGGCATGGCGCAGCGTGGCGATACCTTGGTGATTACCGCGGGGGTGCCGTTCGGGCAGCCGGGGTCTACCAATTCGCTGCGTATCGAAACCCTACTGTAGGAGCGAGCTTGCTCGCGAAGAACGTCAACGATGACGCGGGTATCCTGAATGCACGCGGCGCCCTCAGGTTTTTCGCGAGCAAGCTCGCTCCTACAGGGAGCTGACATGCACAACCCAACCTGCCCCGACTGGGCCGAAGCCCTGCTCAACGGCTTCAGCCAAATCTTCCTGCAGCGCCATCCGCTGTGCGGCCTGCTGTGCCTGCTGGCCATCCTGATCGGCGCCCCGGCCTTGCTCGGCGGGGCCTTGCTGGGTGGCGTCGCGGGGCTGCTCACGGCCCAGCGCCGGGGGTATCCCAAAGCCGAACGCCAGGCCGGGCTGTATAGCTACAACGGCGTATTGCTGGGCCTGTTGATCAGCCAGCACTTTGCCTGGTCGGCACTGGTGCCGCCGCTGATCCTGGCGTGCGGCGGCTTGAGTGCCATCCTCACCCGCCACTGGTTGAAGCACGCGACCCAGCCCAAGGACTTGCCCGCCTACACCGCGCCCTTTGTGGGTCTGGGCTGGTTGCTGCTCGGCCAGAGTCCTGAAAACACCCTTGCACTGATCGAGCCCGACACTGTCGCTGTAGTGGCCGCGCCCTTCACCGGCCTTGGGCAAATCATGCTGCTGGACCAGCCGCTCGCGGGTGTACTGATTGCCCTGGGCTTGCTGCTGGCCGACCGGCGCTCCGCCGCGTGGGCCTTGGGCGGCGCCGCTCTGGGCATGCTCGCCGGCTGGTGGCTGAACGACCCCACTGGCGCCCTGCTCGGCCTGCACAGCTATAACCCCGCACTGGCAGCCCTGGCCCTGTGCTCGTCACGTCGCCAGCCCTGGTTGCCGCTGCTGGGCATTGGCCTGGCCATCCTGCTCACCCCGGGCTTTGCCGGCCTGCACCTGCCCGCGCTGACCGCGCCGTTTATCCTCGCGTGCTGGCTGGTGCGCGCCGGCCAGCGAATGCTGCACAAGCCTCACATGGACAGCCCGTTCGAATCGCCCTAGGCTTGCTCGATATTCGTTTCGGGCAGGGTTTATGGACAGCAACAACGACTGGCGCCAGCGTCTCTACATCATGGTGTTCCAAAGCGATACCGTCGCCGGGCGGCGCTTTGACGGCATCCTGCTGCTGATCATCCTCGCCAGCCTAGTGATCGTGATGCTCGACAGCATCGACACAATTCACCAGAACTACGCCGACGTGCTGGCCTATATCGAGTGGGGCTTCACGCTGATCTTCGCCATCGAGTACGGCCTGCGCCTGTATTGCTCGCCCAAGCCGCTGCGCTATGCCTTCAGCTTTTATGGCTTGGTGGACCTGCTCGCCATCGTCCCCGGCATCCTCGCGCTGTACTACAGCGATGCCCAGTATCTGCTGATCATCCGCATCATCCGGATGCTGCGCATCTTCCGCGTGCTCAAGCTCAGCCCGTACCTCAAGCAGGCCAACTACCTAATGGCGGCGCTGCGCGGCAGCAAGCAGAAGATCGTGGTGTTCCTGGTCAGCGTGTGCACCCTGGTGACAGTGTTCGGCACCTTGATGTACGTGATCGAAGGCCCGGAACATGGCTTCACCAGTATTCCCAAGGGCATCTACTGGGCCATCGTCACCCTGACCACCGTGGGCTTCGGCGATATCGTGCCCAAGACGCCCCTGGGCCAGGTGATTTCGTCGCTGGTGATGATCACCGGTTACTCGATCATCGCCGTGCCGACGGGTATTTTTACTGCCGAGCTGGCCAGTGCCATGCGCGGCGAACAGCTGCATACCGACTGCCCAGTGTGCAAAAAGGACAGCCATGAACCCAACGCCGCATTTTGCGCGCGTTGTGGCAGCAATCTGTTTCGCAAACTGGAATAAGCAAAGTTCGTTTTAATCTTTAAGGGTCTATGCAGGCCCGGCTATAGTCGCTGGCTAATTGCCTCCCCTCTTCTCGAACAACAAGGAATGAGCAGTGAAAAAAATCCTCAGCGCCTCCCTATTGGCCGCCGGCCTGGCTTTGGCGGGCTCCGCCCAGGCCGCGACCACCCTGCTCAACGTCTCCTACGACGTGATGCGCGATTTCTACAAGGACTACAACGCTGCCTTCCAGAAGCACTGGGAAGCTGAGCACCCGGACGACAAGCTGACGTTGCAGATGTCCTTCGGCGGCTCCAGCAAACAGGCGCGCTCGGTGATCGACGGCCTGCCCGCCGACGTGATCACCATGAACATGGCCACCGACATCAATGCCCTGGTCGACAACGGCAAACTGGTGCCGGACAACTGGGTAACCCGCTTGCCGAACAACAGCGCGCCGTTCACCTCAGCCACGGTGTTTATCGTGCGCAAAGGCAACCCCAAGGCCTTGAAAGACTGGCCCGACCTGCTCAAGGACGGCGTGCAGGTAATCGTCCCCAACCCGAAAACCTCCGGTAACGGCCGCTACACCTACCTGTCGGCCTGGGGCTACGTGTTGAAGAACGGCGGCGATGAAGAAAAGGCCAAGGCCTTCGTTGGCAAGTTGTTCAAGCAAGCGCCCGTACTGGACACCGGCGGCCGCGCCGCCACCACCACCTTCATGACCAACCAGATTGGCGACGTGCTGGTGACCTTTGAAAACGAAGCAGAAATGATCGCCCGTGAATTTGGCCGTGATCAGTTCGAGGTGGTCTACCCAAGCGTCTCCGCCGAAGCCGAACCGCCGGTGTCGGTGGTGGATAAAGTGGTCGAGAAAAAAGGCACCCGTGCTGCGGCCGAGGACTACCTCAAGTACCTGTGGTCGCCCGAAGGCCAGGAAATTGCGGCCAACAACTACCTGCGCCCACGGGACCCGAAGGTACTGGCCAAGTACACCGACCGGTTCCCGAAGGTGGACTTCCTGTCGGTGGAGAAGACCTTTGGTGACTGGCGCACGGTGCAAAAGACCCACTTCAATGATGGCGGCGTGTTTGACCAGATCTACTCTGGCCAATAACCCATCTGACTGAATCAACTCAGTCAAACCTGTGGGAGCTGGCTTGTCGGGTCGCCGCATCGCTGCGAAGACGGCCTGACAGTCAACACAGTTGGACCGTGTACATATCCATTCCTGCGGTAACGGCCACTTAGGGTTCCGCCCTGACGGCGGCTCACTTTCGAAAAGCCGGAATGCCGGCCCAGGCAAAAGTAAGCAAAGCGCTCTTGCCCCACCACTCGGCACCTCGCTTAGGCTCGGTGTGCCCGTAATCCGCCAGTGATTT